>JAEUSG010000640.1 GCA_016788315.1 Fibrobacterota bacterium
CCCCTCTTCAGCTCGCAGATGAGTTATCTCTGCCGTAGGATGAAAGAGAATTGTTTTACCCGCTCTTCGTATTCTCATTGACATATCTATTTCTTCGTAAAGAGCATTGCCTTTATACATTCTATCAAAAAATCCAACCTCGGAAAAAACTTCTCTTTTAACTGAGACATTTCCGCCGCTTATGAAATCCGACTCCTGCCGTTTATCCTGATCAAAGTTTACAACAAATTTCGCACTTTTCGGTTCTACCTTTGCCAGAATATCACCGCCCGTATAGAAATGTGGCGGCAGTAGCTTTATTCTGCCGGTAACTGCGGCTGCCGTACTGCTTCTTACATGGGCGCAAATATGCTCATAAAGTAAATTACTGCCGAATTCTATATCATCATCTAGGAAAAGTATAATATCCGCTTGTGATAATTTCACCCCTCTGTTTCTGGCCAAAGGTAATGATGCTTTTGATTGATGAATATATTTAATGCGACTATCAATAAGCCGGGGATCATTATCAGCAGCGCCAGGGGTCTGATCTACTATTATACACTCAAAATCTTTTACTGTGGATTTGAGAAGGCAGTTTACTGTTTTTTGTAAAGCAAGAGACCTGTTTAAAGTTGGAATAATGACCGAAATAGAAGGCTTTGAACTCATGCATCACTTCTTCTTTGGAAGCTTGAATCTGTAGTTGACAACCATCTCTTTATCCATATCAAACACATCTTTAAAATCGTCCATGCTGTCTTCATCATTCTTACCAAGCAACCCCACTCCTATCAGATCATAAACTATACGCCCGAAGTCGTATGTGCTGTTTATGCCCCAGTGGGTGAATACCAGTCTTGCAGTCGGCCCGAATTCCTGCAAGGCATATTCCTTGATTCCGTGCGACAACTCCTGACCCGTGACGTGACGTTCTCGCCCCTCTTTATCATGCCGTTCCAATTTGCGTGCTGTAAATTCCAAAGCTGTAAGAATAAAGAAATAGGCTTGCGTACGATAGCGCCCGCCATTTCTTGAGAGCGCCTCTATCTTCTGAAGTGCTTCATCTTGCTGCGACTGCATTGTATATTCAGCTGCGCCGTAATTCTACTGCAGCTTAACAAACAGAGGCTTATTGCGCCCGTCAAAGACCTGTATTTCTACAGTCTTTTCCATGTTGTCCTTGCGTAAAACAAGCGTATGAGTACCTGTAGGCAGTTCGACCGGTGCACGGTTTGCCACACCGATAACATTTCCGTTCAGCAGAATCTCTGCAGTTGGTGGAGATGACGATATAAACACTGACCCACTGCCGCTGCCTGCCGGAGCTGCCGGTTTAGTTTCAGCCTTCGGCGCTGGTGCCGCCTCTACCTTAGGTTCCGGCTTAGGCTCTGGTTTAGGTGCCGGAACAGGTTCAGTTTTTACTGCAGCTGGTGCTGGAGCCGGTTTAGGCGGAGGATCATCTTTAAGAAAATCATCAATTTCACTATTCAGCTCTTCTGCCTCTTTATCCTTTTTAGGAGCGGCCTTTGCAGCAGCTTTTTTAGGCAGAGCCTTATACTCCGGCTTTACATCTGCAGCAGGCTTGACTTTCTTTTCTGCTGTCGAAGCGGCAGGAGCTGTCTCTTTGACAGGTTCTGCCGGAGGGGGGGTAGCTTCTACAGCCTTCTCAGCAGAAGGAACTGCCTGTTTAGGTATCTCGCGGGTAGTTGCCAGATCTTTGTATTTGGTAGGCTGAATTTGTGCAGGATCCGGTCCTTTTCCGCCTATTATACCAAGCCCCCATGCCATAAGCACTACAACAACTAGAGATAGACCTGTTATCAGTGCAGCAACAAGAGGAGACATTTTCTTTTTCTGGCGCAGTTCAATTATAGCTGATTCCTCGGCTTCGAATCGCTCAAGAGGAACCGTCCGCTTTTTTGGTTCAGCAACAGTAGGCTCAATCGGCTTCTGTTCTAGTGGAGGAGACATTTGTCCGGAACCGGGTCTGCGATAACCGCTCTTGATTTCCTGCTTCGGTGCTGATGAGGCAACAGGCTCTTCAACAACCTTAATCTCCTCTTTTCTAATGACCTTTACTTCCTGCGGAGCAGCTGTTTTTTCAACAACAGTATCCATCAGATCGTCATCTTCATCTTTTTCAACACGAGGTGGAGGCGCTTTTTTTACTGGTGCAGGTCGCTGCGGTTCTTCACGTTTTTTGCTGCTTTTATCTGTTGATGGGCTTCCGCCGAATAAAAAATCAAATTCATTTTTAGATAATATAGACCCTTCTGCCGAAGCCTCCTTGGCAGTAGAAGCGTTTTTTGAGCCTTTATCGACAGAATCGACGGCAAGACCGCTCTTTTTTAGTGCGGCTTCAAGATCAATAGCCAAAGATGGTGAATCTGAAACTTTGAGATTTCCCATGTAATATGATTCTGTCTGCCGTAAAATCTCCTTTGAATCGGCGCTGATCTCCTCTTCAGTTTGGTAAATGCGCAGATAGTTGCTGATTCCAAGATCGTCAAGCTGATTAGTAACTTTGACATCTGAACTTAAAATGGCAAGTCTGCCGGCAATATGGAGAAGTTCCTTGTTTGCATGTTTCAGAGTCTCCACAAGAGGGAATTCTATTGTACTGCACTGTGACAGATCGATGCAGAGATTCTTAACTCCTTTGCCGATAACCTGTTTGATATTGTCATCAAGTTTCTGAATATCCACTTTTTCAGTCGGGGCAGCAGGCCGCAGAACAATAAGCTCAAAAACACCAAGGGATCGAACTTTTACATCCATTTATCTGTCCTCATTATAGTAGACTTAATATACATCCGAACGATCAATATATATATTGATAAGACATGATGCAACTAGCTCTGACTCTCTATTTTTTCCGTTTAGCCCTTATATTGCCTGCAATTTCATAAAACCGTGACCCCATATAGACTAAAAAACCTATTGCCGCAACGATGAATGATATTTTATTCAGTGTGGGGCTGTTTATTGTACCCTGTCTGGAAAGCATAACAAGCACGAAAGCCACCACTATCAGCGCAAAACCTATAATTCGAAGAACAAAACTTGTTTTAAAATTCCTCTCTCTCGGGGTATCGGCTATCAGCTCCTTTAGCTTACTCTCAAGGTCATTTGGTGTACTCTCTTTTTTTTCCTCGTCCATTTTATCCTCCAAAAGTATCTATAGAATCTACTTTCTGCGTACCCCGATTACAAAGGGAACCCTCTCCAGACCGGACATAATAATTGTGTCAGAATCCATTATGCAGAACTGCGTGCTGCTTCCACCGTCAAGGCAGAGTGCCTTCGATAGACCGGTCAAACCGCACACAACACCAAGCTCCTGGAAACTCATATTCTGCACAGAGATCAGAAAGTAGATATCTCCCTTTCGATCCTCTGCGATTACCGACCTTCGGCTCCTCTTCTGGACATCCAGTTTAACACCGCTTTTCTCTCTGACACCTTCAGGGATTATTCCGTCATAAATCACAACAGGAAATGACTGACAGGCCATAATTGATCCGGCTGGTGGCTTTTCCTTATATAAAATTCCCGCTTTTTTGCCATCATAATAAAAGCAGCCGGAATAGTTTTCCTTCCAGGTATAGAGCTGTTTGCCCTCTTTTATGATCAATCCGAGAGGGATTTTATTGGGGGAGCCATTCTCTCTGTAGAAATAGTAATTGGCATTTATTCCTGCAATATGCTTAGCTTCTGATACCCAGACATCGGCAGGTTTTCCACGACCCTCTTCACCAAGCATGCTGAAGCTGAAAAGGGCCTTATCAAATTTGACTATCCGTATCAGCGAAGAACTGCTGTCGTTGCGCTCGAGTGTGATTTCAGCGGCAGAAATACCTTTACCATATGCTTTCCAATCGCCCTTCTTAATAGGGAAAAGGGGTTCTCCGAATTTTTCTGTAAGCAGAATCTCGTCCGTAATCTGGACAGATGAGCCGGAGGCAGAGACAATTCGACCACCTCCTGCAGAAACTGCAGACAGCAAAATCAATATTATAAAAGGCAAAGCATATTTCATGGATTAAACAAAATAAACCCTAACGAACTCAGATCGCCATACTTCATTGACTCCGGATGCAAACAGAAATTAAATTTCATTGTAAGCGGTGCATGGTTCTTTGCCCGTTTACCCCGAAAATAAATTCAAGAGGAAAGAAAGGATTGTGCTCTATGGCTAACCGTGTTGTTGTGGGTGCTCAGTGGGGAGACGAAGGCAAGGCTAAAATTGTAGATTTCCTTACCGATTATGCTGATGTAGTTGTCCGTTTTCAGGGCGGTGCCAATGCCGGTCATACCGTTATTGTCGACGGTAAGAAATTTGTTTTTCACCTGATACCGGCTGGCATTATGCACTCCGATAAAGTTTGCGTGATAGGTAATGGTGTAGTATTTGAACCACAGCAGTTCCTTAACGAACTCGACGAATTAGCAGAACAGGGCATGAAGTTTGACAAACGTCTGTTTATCAGCAAACGGGCCATCCTCGTTATGCCTTATCATAAAAAGCTCGATCTGGCCCGTGAGAAATCAATGGGCGCTTCAAAAATTGGAACTACCGGTCGAGGTATAGGTCCCGCCTACGCCGACAAAGCTTCGAGAACAGCTATACGCGTAATGGACCTTTTGAATCCGGTAAAATTCAGAGAGCGACTCCGCGAAGTGGTAGCTGAGAAGAATAATATGCTGGTTAAGCTTTATGGTGAAGTGCCTTACGATGCAGATAAACTTGCCGACGAAACTCTCGCTCTCGGCGAAAAGCTCAAGCCGTATATTGCAGATACTACAGCAATTGTAAACAAAGCGCTCAAAGACAAAAAGAGACTTTTGTTCGAGGGTGCGCAAGGAACAATTCTCGATATCGACCACGGCTCCTACCCATATGTAACTTCATCAAACACAGTAGCTGCTGCGGCATGCACAGGTTCCGGAATCGGACCCACAAGAATCGACGAAGTTATCGGCGTTGTTAAAGCTTACACAACAAGAGTTGGAAATGGCCCTTTCCCGACTGAGTTCGACGAAGAGATGGGTACCAGAATAAGAACAGTCGGCGGAGAGTTCGGTGCAACAACAGGCAGACCGCGCAGATGCGGATGGTTTGACGCTGTACTTTTACGCAGAGCTGCCGATCTCAACGGTCTTACCTCTCTTGCCATTACTAAAATGGATGTCCTTGACGCAGTAGATATCATTAAAATCTGCGTCGGATACGAGCTTGACGGAGTAAAAATGACAGAATTCCCAGACAGCCTTGAAGAGCTTGAAAGGGTAAAACCTGTTTACGAAGAGATGCCAGGCTGGATGAGCGAAACAAAAGATATAAAGGAATATTCAAAACTTCCGGAAAAAGCAAAAAAATATCTGAAGCGACTCTCCGATCTTGTTGAAGTTCCTACTTCGATAATATCTGTAGGTCCTGACAGAAATCAGACAATACTTATAGCTAATTTCTAATTATCAGGAGTATAATTCAATGCAGAAATCGGCACTCATTACCGGTATTACAGGACAGGACGGCTCTTATCTCGCTGAGCTGCTGTTAAAAAAGGGCTATAGAGTATATGGCCTTGTAAGAAGAAGCTCTACTTTTAACAGAGGACGGATTGAACATCTTTATCCAATATATAAGGAAAGCGGTCAGCTTGAACTTATTTATGGAGATTTATGCGATACCAGCAGCCTTAGCAAAGCGATAAAGATTTCCCAGCCTGATGAAATTTACAATCTTGCAGCGCAGTCTCATGTCAAGGTAAGCTTTGAAATGCCTGAATATACCGCCGATGCAGATGCCACAGGGGTAATACGTCTTCTTGACGCTATGCGCGAAATGAAACCGGATGCAAGATTCTATCAGGCCAGTACCAGCGAGTTGTACGGTAAAGTTGTCGAAACCCCTCAGACTGAGACTACCCCTTTTTATCCACGCTCACCATACGGCGTTGCAAAACTTTATGCTTTCTGGATTGTAAAGAACTATCGTGAAGCCTACAATGTTTACGGCTGTAATGGAATTCTCTTCAACCATGAGTCCCCGCGCCGCGGCGAAAATTTTGTTACACGCAAAATCACTATCAGCGCCGCTAAAATTGCACTTGGTCAACAGAGCACCCTGCGCCTTGGCAACATGGACGCAAAACGCGACTGGGGCTTTGCAGGCGATTATGTAGAAGCGATGTGGCTGATGCTTCAGCAGAAGGAAGCTGTTGACTACGTTATTGCGACCGGAACAACAACTTCTGTCAGGGATTTTGTTATTGCCTCTTTTGATGAGGTAGGAATAAAACTCGACTGGACAGGAAAAGATGTTAACGAAAAAGGCATCGATAGAAAAACCGGCAAAGTAATTGTTGAAGTCGATCCAAAATTCTTCCGTCCGTCAGAAGTTGAGCTTCTCCTAGGCGATCCCGCAAAAGCCAAGAAGGAATTAGGCTGGTCACCAAATGTTTCTGTTGACGAACTTGCAAGAATGATGGTGCGTGCCGATTACGACCTTGCCAAGCAGGGCAGGCTGTGAAAAAACTCTCCGTTATTATTCCCTGCTTCAATGAGGCAGGGTCAATAAAAACGGTCATTCAGCGCGTTATTGATGCTCCGGCATGCGGTCTCAGCAAAGAGATCATTGTTGTTGATGACGGCTCCACCGACGGCACTGCTGCCATACTTAAAGAACTGAATAACAGCAGCGTAAAAGTTATACTCAAAGAAAAAAACCAGGGCAAGGGAGCTGCAATAAATACTGCTATCGCGGCAGTTACCGGAGACGTTGCAATTGTTCAGGATGCTGATTTTGAATATGATCCTGAGGAATATCCAAAACTTTTAAAACCAATCATAGATGGCGATGCCGATGTCGTCTACGGCTCACGCTTTATTTCGGACTCCGCTCATCGTGTTCTCTACTTCTGGCACTCGGTCGGGAACCGTCTTCTGACATTGGTTTCAAACATGTTCACAGACCTTAACCTTACCGACATGGAAACGGGCTTTAAGGTTTTCAAATCTGAAGTCATTAAAAGCATCTCTATTCGTGAAAACAGATTTGGTATTGAACCTGAAATAACAGCGAAAATTGCCAAAGGGCATAAATGGCGCATTTATGAAGTCGGGGTATCGTATAAAGGGCGGACCTATCTGGAAGGTAAGAAAATTGGTTGGCGCGACGGTTTTAGAGCTTTCTACTGTATCCTGCGTTATAACTTATTTGATTAATTACCCCCCTTTGATTAGATTAGTATACCAGGCCTATTTTTTAAGGAGAAGCGTATGTCTGTCCGCTCAAAATCATCAATCCTGTTAATTATTCTTTCTTTTTGTTATACCGCTTTTTCAGGTGTTGTGACATTTACTAAGCAGCCCGCTCTTATTCCAAACGGCAGCGGATATAATGCAGAATTTGAGCTATCTGCATTAACAGACGTTGAAGTTTCTATTATTAAAGAGTCAACAAAAGAGGTTGTCCGTCATCTCGCCTCCGGAGTTTTGGGTCCGAATTCACCTTATCCATTACAAAAGAACAGCACAGCGCAGACTATATATTGGGATGGCACAGATGACTTTGGTGTCGCAGTTATCAATGCTGCATCATGTAAATTACGTGTGAGAGCCGGCATGACTCCGGAACTCGATACGATGATTGGAGAGTCTCCTTATGCTTTTCACCGCACCATCAACGGTATCACAGCCGGAAGCGATGGTAAAATGTATGTTTACGGATCGTATCCTCGCCCAAGCCATCACGGCACAACAATGATGACAGTTAGACGCTATTCAGCAGCCGGAACCTATGAAAAAACTTTGTGGCCTGTTCCTGCCGGTCTTCCGATTAATTCCGTTCAGCCTCTTAATGTACTTGCTACCGCCAACGGCTATCTGCCCAGGTCACAGGCAGGAGATGTTCCTCAGTTCGGTGGTTCACCCCTTGCTTACGAAGAGTCCGCCATGCTGTCGCAGCTTGTAAATAACGCTGCATTTATCTATGACATGCGGGAATACCGCTATCTGCTGCTGAATGGAGACGGCTCCGTTCTTGACACTGGCAGAATAATTAAACAGCCTGCACTGCCATTGACAAATCAGTACAATGGTCCGTGGCCGACAGGCTGTGGATATCTGACTATGTCACCGGATCAAAAATATTTCCTGCTCAGCGGATACCGCGCATCAAATTATGATACTACGAAAAAAGTATGGTGGCCTTCTGATACAGGGTTCTGGAGAGAGGGTCAGGTCTATAAGGTCGATTTTGCAACAGGAACTGCCAGCTCTTTCATTTCAATTCCTCTTGACTCTCTGCCTAAAACAGTTGATCAGTACCGTGCTACAATTGGTCCATTTTACACCAGCGCAAGCATCTCATTTATGTCCAGTTTTCACGGAACTGCCTTTGACAATCAGGGAAGAGTATATGTTTGCGACAGATTAAGACGTGAAGTCGGCGTGTATGACACTAACGGGATAAAGGTTTCAGCTCTGCCGGTAGTTGATCCAGATGTTGTGGCAGTAAGCTCCAGAACAGGTGCAGTCTATGTACTCTCACGTCAATACACTGCCTATCAGATCGGCACATCAAAACTGACTAAATTCAAAGCATATAACGATACAAACAGAACAGTTGTTGCCAAAGTTTTTACCGGTACACCAGCATATACACCTATTGTAAATGATAAATCGCTCATGGAGCAGTCATGCTCTCATGAGTGTTTATACACAAATCCGGCAATAAGGGCAAAGACGGCTGCTGTTGAGGACGAAAGAAAGGGGCCTGTTGCCTTCCTTACTAAACTTTCCCTCTGCCTGCAGGAAACAGGAACAACAACGAAGATATGGGTAAACAGCTTGAACGGCAGCAATGCTTTCAGCGACAGTTCTCTATCTTCCATACGTGCCTTTGAAGACAACGGAACATCCATAAACAAGGTCATTGATTTCTGGAACAACACCAGAGGAATAAGCACTGGATACGACAGAGTTGCTGTTGATCGGAAAACAGAGACAGTCTTTATAAACGACTCATGGAACACTCTGTCCAAGATATCCAACTGGTCCAACCCAACTCCGGTCAGATGCAGAACAACATCAGGAACATTTCTTGATGCGGCAGACATGACAGTCAGCCCTGATGGTAAGTATCTCTATATAAGTAAATGGACATATCCTGAACACCCCATACTAAGATATTCACTTGATTCACTTCATGCTCCTGTAAATTTTGCAGCAAAGGGAACAAATATCGCCGTTGCCGGCGTAAAACAGCGTTACGGTGCAGGCGTTTCCGACCGCGGTATTGCAGTTACCCCTAAAGGTCTAATATATGCCATAACCAGTCAGGATACCCTTCTCATTTTCGACACAACTGGGGCCAGAGTAAACGATACACTTCTGAAGTCGCAAGTTTCAATCGGAGGAATCAGAGCCGATCTGAAAGGTAATCTCTATGTTGGGATGCTGCTCCGCTCTCCCTCTCATGTTATTCCATCAGAGTTTCAATCATACAAGGCATACACAGCAGGAACCGGAGCTGTTGTCAAAATGCGTCTCGACACCCAGGTTACGGTTGCTACAAACTCAAATCTGACACTTCGTGTACCGCTTGGCGCATCGAAAGTATATTCTCAGCCAATTTCACCTTTCTCAAATGCTTATACTGCTGATTACAGGGTTCCTTCCTCCTCTGCAAGCTGTGTCTGTAGACGCCCCCGCCATGATGTTGATGCGTACGGAAGAATATTCATGCCGCACACTGTCACAGCTCAGATTTTCGTTTCCGATAATGAAGGTAACACTATCACATCTTTTGGAACATATGGTAACGTTGACTCAAAGGGAGCAGGAAGTACTATTCCAGTAAATGGCATCCCTTTCGCCTGGCCGACCGGCATAGCGGCATCTGAAGACTATATGTACATTACAGACATGGTCAATGCCAGACTTGTCAGAGTTCGAATGGCATATGCCCTTGACAATGTTCCAGGATTCACTTCACAGAGACATGGCTCCCCATCATTTGCGAAGGGTCCAGCACTCTCAATTTTTCCAAACCCCTTTAATCCAGCCTCCGAACTATCTGTATCTCTCCCCTCTCAGGAAAACGTAACAATAACTGTTTTTTCTGCAGATGGTAAGTTCATTAAAGAGCTTAAGAGGGGTGCTATGAACAGGGGAGAAACAAAAATTGTCTGGGACGGAAATGATTCCAAAGGTATGCACGCCTCAGCAGGAATTTATCTTTTTAAACTTAAGACAAAAACAAAAACTGTATCCATAAAAGGAATATTGGCCAGATAACAATGATACGATATGCTAATTGTAAAGTTTACACAATAGATAAAAGCTCTAATGTTGCAGAATCTTTTGTTGTAGAAAATGGTTTATTCGCCGGTGTTGGCACTCTGCAGGAAATGCGCGACCGCTTTCCCTCTGCTGAAGAAGTAGACCTCGGAGGCGCAGCTGTTCTGCCAGGTTTAATTGACGGGCATGCTCATCCACTCATGGCCACAGAGCAGGCTGCAATTAACAAGACTGTATATCCCTCAAAGTTTGAAGATCTGATGAACTGGATCCGAGAAAACGGCAGACGAACAGATAAGGATAAATGGTCGTACATTCATCGTATCTTTCCATCCAGAATTGACAATTTCCGATATCCTACACGCAAAGAGATGGATGAAGCCTCTCCTGATGTTCCTGTTTTTCTGAACGGCGCTTTCGGCGGTGTACTTAACAGCAAAGCACTTGAACTGTGTGATATTACAGACGAAACGAATCATCCCGGCATTATAAAAGATAATGAAGGAAAGATTACCGGTGCCCTTCTCCGTTCCGCTCACAATCTAACACCATATAAAATCGGTGCAAACCGCTCTTTCGATGAATCTGGCTATCGCGAAATGCTTCTGCGTTATGCTGCACTAGGCATAACCGGTGTTACCGAGGTTTTTTTGAGCACAATGACTATTGATAAAGTTAAGGTTATGGCAGCCAATGGAAAACTTCCAATTCGCATCTCCTGTAATTTCTGCCCAGGAATACCTAAAACACTCGAAGAGGCCGAAGTACTTATTAAAGATCTTAACTTGAAAACAGGCGATGGCGACGATTGGTTTAGAATAGGGCCCTTCAAAACTTACGTTGATGGAGGCATGCTCACAGCTACAGCCTACATGAGCGAACCTTATGGAGAACCGGCAAACAAGATGTTTGGTGGAGGAAAACCTGATTACCGTGGTGTGACTGCGTATACAGATCCGGCTGTTCTTGCTGCCATAATTGACGTTTCGCGCAAAAAAGGATGGAGTTATACTGCTCATTGTACTGGAGATGGTGCAGTTGCAACATTGTTGAATGCATATCATATTCTGCACAAGAAAAAACCCTTGAACAGCGAGCGGTTTCAATTTCTGCATGGAAACTTCATGAGCGCCAGATCAATCAATATGATTACGGAGATGGGAATCCTTTGGGATTTCCAAGCTGCATGGCTCTACCGTGATGCAGAAGCACTTGACTTCTGGCTTGGCGCTAAAAGAATGAAGGAATTTCTTCCTCTAAAATCGGCAATTCGAAAAGGGGCAATTATCTGTGCCGGTTCTGACCATATGGATGGCCTTGATCCAGATTCCTCTGTCAATCCATACAATCCATGGCTTGGAATGTATGCCATGTGTTCACGTAAATCTGACAAGGGACGTGTCTTCAGCGCTGGTGAAGCGTTAACACGAGAAGAAGCTATTCGCGCATATACAATCAACAATGCCTATAAATCGGGTGAGGAGAAAATTAAAGGAAGTATTGAAGAAGGTAAACTTGCTGACTTTATAGCATTGAAGAGTGACCCATTCACATGTGATATTGAAGAACTTCCTTCAGTCCGTCCCTTCTTAAGAAGTGTAGGCGGAACAGAAATGTCTATAAAAGATTAAATATCTAGACAACTTTGTCTGCAACCTGCAAGCTTCCACAAATAAGCCATTGATATACAGCAAGTTATATCAACATAATCCAGGCATAGCTTTTGCGAGTGCATGTTTGTCTCACTAAAAAAAGGAGAAGATATGCCCAGAACGCCTTTAATGGTTATTTGTTCATTAATAATTTTTTTGATAATCTCTTCTGTTTACCCAAGTCAAAATACTTCAGACACTGGACAACAATACACCGATACTCTTATCGGCTTTCAAATACCATACACAGATTCTCAAATAGTCAGAATCTTTCTCGATACTAACGGATTAAACAACATACCAGTCAACCAGGTTGCAAAATTCAGAGACAGCAAAGCTATCTCTATTGACATTAAAGAGAAGAACATCACTATTGTTCCTGATTTAATAGGGCAATTGTACGATATTGAAACTATAAACCTTTATGGCAACAGCATTGACTCCATTCCAGCATCTATTTGTCAACTAAGACTTCTTCGTTCGCTCGTACTTGCTCGAAATAAGCTAACACATCTACCCGAAGATATCGGTGAAATTGACAGTTTATATTCGCTTCATGTGGAAACAAATATGCTGATCAACATACCCGCATCAATAGGTAAATTGAAAAAACTAAGATATCTGGCACTCACTGAAAACAGACTAACTTCATTACCCAAAGAAATAGGTAATCTGTCAGATCTGCAGACATTATGGCTGGTTAAGAATAATATCCAGTCTCTGCCACAAGAGATCGGGCAACTCAAGTCATTGAAAGAACTGTTTGCATGGGATAATAAACTTACCTCCATTCCAAAAGAACTCAGCACTCTTTCGTCACTTGAACATGGTGCATTTGGAAACAATCTCCTAACATCAATTCCTGTCGAAATTTGCACATTACCTAAAGTCTCACGGCTGGAATTTACTGGCAATAAGATTGTGAGTATCCCCGCTGATTTCTTTAAGTTACCATTTCTATCAAGAGTAGAATTTGGCTACAACTGCTTAACATCAATACCATCCACAATTCTAGCCAGAACATTTTCCACGTATTATGTTGATTTCGGCAGCAATAAATTATGTACCGTATCCGATAGTATAACTGCCTGGCTTAACAAGTATGATTCGGACTGGAAAAAAACACAGGAGTGCGGAAATACGAAGATCGTTTATGTCAAACAAAGTGCTTCAGGAGCTAACAACGGAACATCATGGTCGAACGCTTTCAGGAAACTTCAGGACGCTTTATCAATTGTTTCATACGGTGATGAAATATGGGTCGCAGAGGGAACGTACAAACCAACAGACACCATTAATCAATCCAGATCCTTTGTTTTAGGAACAGGCATATCACTTTATGGTGGATTCTCTGGTACAGAAACATCAAGAGAAGAGAGAAGTTTTTCCAGATACAAATCAATACTGACAGGCGACATATTAAACAATGATTTCTGCTTTAAATACATGAATGATAACGTTTACCACGTAGTACATAACAATGGCAAAGCTAAATTAGACGGGTTTCTCATAAGAGGCGGTGAAGCAAACGACAGCAGAGATTATTACGGACACGGCTGCGACTTTACAAATTTATACGGTGGTGGTGTTTACGCTGACGGTGATTCTCTGGTTATTGCTAACTGCATTTTTACTGGTAACAGTGCAAGCACTAGAAATGGTTTTCAGGATTCACTTATGGGTACACCTTCCGGTTGCGGTGGTGCAATCGCTATATGGAGCGGTGATGTAAGAATTGAAAATTCACTATTTGTTAATAATTATGCTGATAGCGGCGGTGCGATATTTCTAAGCAGAGGAAGAGTTAATATTATAAACTCTACTTTTTATAATAATGCAGCTTCAGAGGGTGGCGCCATCTATAACCAATTTAGAATGATCT
>JAEUSG010000660.1 GCA_016788315.1 Fibrobacterota bacterium
CGGAGGGTGTTACTGACGCCAAATCAATATCGGAAGCGTGTGGAGTTATTTTATCGTGGAGTAAACCTGCTGCTGGACCTATGCCTGACAGCTTCATAGTATATCGTGCGATCTGGACTCCAACCTATATCGGGACCAAGATAGCTGGTCTTCGTCCCGGATCCTATATTCCAGTCGATACTACGACAGACACATTATGCAGAATACGTGAAACGGTTGTAGACAACGAAATATACAGCTATTGCATAACTTCACTTTACAAAGGAAAAGAGAGCATTCCTTCAATTGGACTCTACTCAACACCATCAGTTCCAATGGGGCTTGTTGCTACTCTCAGAAGCGGTAGACAAATTGATCTTAAATGGAAAAAGCATTCCGCAGAAGATATTGTCGGCTTCAACATATACCGGGCAATGGGAGATACAAATTACAGGGAACAGTTTGTGAGGATCAATTCTTCCCCTATTACTTCATATCGCTATACAGACAGCAGCGTAACACTAACAGCAACAGGCGATATCGCTCAGTATGCGGTAACAGCAATTAACAAATTTGGTGCGGAAAGCGGCTTCTCTCCCCTAGCCTATTCCATACCGGATCCTGTACCAGGTCTATGGGTTGACACTGTTTCGATGAAGCTTATCTGGAATAAATCATTAAGTGACAGCATTAGATTTTATGAAGTTTTATACGCTCTTAAGAGTGATACTTCTTACTGGAACTATATACCAGGCTGGACCTCTATGGGGCTAATACGAGATACATTCATTTCGATAACCAATCTTGATTACGCATACGGCCTCAGGGCATTAAACGGTTTGGCTCAACGCGGTTTCTATTCTGATTTCGTGCCCTGTGCCGACAGGTATAAAGTCAATCTAGGCTGGTACAAGGGTGACGGCCGATTTCAGCAGCCTGTTGTAGATACCTTTTGGAGCTCTCTTGGTGATGGAGAAATAGTAGCAGAACATGCCACACTGCATAGCGCTGCTCCCTTAACATTCAATGCGTCCCCAAATCCTTTCAGCAATGGGATCGTTTTTGGAATTAAGACTAACTGCAGAATGGTACTTTCTATATATTCAATTAATGGGCGTTTGCTGTTCAAAAAAGTATTAAATGGCGGTGTATTGGAAAATAAGATAGTCTGGGATGGAAAGGACTTCTCACGAAACAAGCTGCCTGCTGGAATATACCTCGCTAAGTTGAGCGGTTCAGAAAAGATGCTGACAAAAAAAATACATTTACTCAGATAATTCACCTTCAAAACGAACAAAAAGGAATTATATTTCATAAATCGATGAAACTTATAATTGCCTTAATAATTC
>JAEUSG010000663.1 GCA_016788315.1 Fibrobacterota bacterium
TAATGCGACAATATCTGTCGTGTTCATTTGTATTATTAATTTCATGTGCGAAATTCGAAGTAATTTGGCGTTGCATAGGCTCTACCCAACAATTTAGGTTTAATGAATTAAATGCAAAATAAATACGTGGTATTAGACTTCGAAACAACAGGTCTTAAAGCTGGATATCATCGCATAATTGAAGTCGGTGCTGTTATAGTCACTGATGGTGAAATCACGGATTCTTATGCACAGCTAATGGATCCTGGCGAACATATACCATCATTCATAACAGAACTTACCGGTATATCAAATGCTATGGTACGAGGGCAGCCGTCACCGGAACAGGTTATGCCAACACTTAAGGCTTTCATAGGTAATATGCCAATAATAGCTCACAATGCCTCCTTTGATTCCAGGTTTTTCTTCGCAGAAATGGGCAAGGCGGGACTTAATCATTGTGTGCCATTCTTATGTACAATGATGCTTTCCAGGCGACTAGTGCATAAATCACCTAATTATCGCCTCGGTACACTTGTTGACCATCTACAGCTGAAGAAACCTAAAAATGTCCGGGCTCATAGAGCGCTTGATGACGTCTATCTTACCGCCGAACTATGGTTTCATTTGCAGCAAATTATTTGCAGCGCTTCCGGGAGGAAACATACTGATATTGATTTTTACTTGAAGCTGATGAAAACTCCGAAAGCAAAAGTGGATAAGTTTTTATCTGATACAGGAAAAGCTCAATCATATGAATAAAAAGAAAAAACTATCTATTCTACTTGATTTTGATGATACTGTTATGCTTGCTAATAATCAAGGTGTGTATTACGAGCATCCGTTAGCAGCTAGGATAATAAAACAGCATAAAGTAACTATCTATTCAGGAAATCCAGAGGCAGAAAATTACGCAAAACATCATGGCATACCTTTCATATTCAAAGGGAGTGATAAAATCGTTGAAGCAGATATCCTTCTAGACGATATGTCTACCGAGATCATGAGTGGCGAATTATACTGTCCTGTGCATGTTTACGAAAGTTTTTTATCGATAGATGATTTTCTAAAAGTGTACGAGGCGATACTTTAATGTTTCCTGTGATTACTTCTTGATTAAATTGAAATTAGCTATATGCAAAGAAATTCATCCATTCTATCTGATACTATGGAATCATATGTTTCACTGGGTGACATTGCAATCTTGAAACCATCCTCAAATGTTATTACTTCATTACTATTAAGGTTCACCGAGCCAGAAGGCCTAAGTGGGATGTTGGGTTTCTGGATTAAAAAGCACATGCCTGAAAGAGGATATATTCCGCAGTAGTGCGAAGCTAGAAGTGAAAGATTAGGTATATTTAAATCACTTTTAACATTTAATAGATCAATTAGAATTAGGTCGTAAATTTCTGCCCAGAACCATTGAAACCTATTTTGAATCCAAGGTTGTCTTACCGATAATTGTTTAACCGCCTGCTTAACAATTGTTTCAATAGTAAAACAATATGAAAAGTGATAACAATAAACCTGATGAATCAGTATTCCTGAAGGTTTATCGTGTAAACAAATAATATTCTTGAGATGAGACAAAAGATTCACGTTCACGGGCATGTTATGCAGACTTATACAATGACTTTTTTTTAAACCTTGCTTAAAGCAATCAAGGGGTGATTGGGTTATAATTACCTCGGGCCTACCGTAGCCTATGTAGCTATAAAACTCTTCAATAAGTTTCACACCTGTATCCTTATCCGGCGGATATTCAACTTTCTGAAACAGGATATTTAAAATTCTTTTTCTTGCGTTCTCAATGTCATCTGAAGTGTAGTTCATTTGAATAGCGCCTTTTTTTAACATGAATTTATTCCTGCCTTTCAATAAAATGCAAGAAATCTTCTATCAAAAAGATCACATTTTCCCCATTTGATCTATTATCATAAGAACCTTTTTGTATAGTTTATAGTACAGCTGAATCTCCAACAGCTGTTTTCTGTAAAACAGAATGTGCCTGCCTTGTAAGATAAATTGCTGCCTGATATCGTTTAACTTCTGTATCAAGAGCGCGGAGTTCTTTATCAGCACTATCTGAATTATTACGAACAATTTGTTCAACTGATTCCATTCTTGTTTTGGAATCCCCTAGAAGTATCTCAAACCGTTTTTCTACCTTTTGAAGTTGTAGAAAACAGTTACTTAAGATTTCTACATAAAATAAGGTCTCGAAATTTTCTTTTGCAGTGATCATTCTATCAATTAAGCTGCAATTATTAATGGTGGACATTATATCCTCTATAGATTTATTTGTTTTTACAGCCTCTTTTATATCATAAAATAGGGCAGAGGCATCATCTCTTATATCATCCAAACCCCAGAAATTTTCTTCTTTAATTTGTTCTCTTATATTCTTTATTTCAATCTCTTTTCTCAACATGGCATTATACGTTTTCATTTTTACCCCCTTTTTTGCGCCAGCACAAAGATAAGCATATAGCGCGACAAAGAATGTCGCACATTGGCTGTATATTATAAGCATACAAATGGGAGGTAATATGGCTGGTTTTACTAAAATGTACTGCATCGGCGAAGAGGGTGGGTTTCAAGGGTGCGATGGAATGAACCGCATTTTTCTTCAAATCCTAATTGGTCATGGAAATCGTATGTGGCTTGAAGCCGTATATTTTGATTCCACAACTAAACCTCTAGGCAAAGTAAAAAGAATAGTTCCGGAAGACCCGGAAGATCCCGATATTCTTCTTGATGCCTGCATCGCTTTTTATCCAGAGGCTTTTAAAAAATGCCCTTCTCTTGAACGGGCAGAAAAAAGTCTTGGCAGAAAAGAGTTTTGGGACTTTAACGTTAACGGTATACCATCCATTTGGAAACAGCTTCGTAAAGAGGCCGCTGAATATTTTAAACAGCTTATAATCTACGAGGCTTTCCTGTACAAAATGAATTTAGACTGATTCATCTTATTCCTGCTGATCCATAAATCGCAAAAAATCATCAACCGAAGAGCACTCTTCAAGGGCTTTTGTAACTTTGCTGATATCATCTTTTGAAATAGGGTATTTGGAAATTGTCGAACGCCAGATACAACGCGCACAGGTACCGCAAATGCACAGAGGATTTAATTTTTTAAGTTCATTGGTATCAAGGTCGTCCTTCTCTGACGCTCTATCCAGTTTCCACCAAAAGTATGAGTCGTCTATTACATCTTCGCTGATAACAGTACTGTTAAGCTGTCGTGAATATATCACAGTCTGCTTGAGAGTTATGTCCGTTGCTATTAAAGTCAGTTTTATACTCTCGGGATCATCAATCAGCCGAAATCGAATAAATGTGTGAACATCATATGCCGCAATATATTGAAAAATGGAGCTATCAACTTTGGCCGGACACTTCATGGACCTGTCAGAAGGTTTTGCTATCATCCGCAGGTTGTCAGATATCAGAAAATCCATATCATCAACATTCTTATGTCGTTTTATTATTTCACCTGCCTTTTCGAGATAGTATTTCGCATTCTCCAGCAGTGAAATTCTTGGAAACTGCTGTTTTTTCTTATAATGATTGTGCATAAATTACCTCATTTTTAAATAAACTAAATCTATGCAATAAAATTAAGCGCGCGTACGACAATTGTTGTCGTTCTGAATTCTATAATTTGAATGTGATATAGTTGCGTTTATGGGGTTTTATGGGTATTTTGCATAGGTCAATTAAATTATAGCAGGAGGATATGTGATGTCCGAGATTTTTAGAATAATACATAAAAAAATATCAAGTTTATGGGAAAAATACAGCTTTGCGATATTTATAGGTACTCTTCTAGCTTATTTCATCATATTCCTATTAGTTAGAAATTTCTATTCTTACCAGTCTGCACGTAATAATACTTATGACAATTGGTTTATTATAGGTCGTTTTGACGCAACGGTGAACGCTATTTTCTGGCCATTTAAAATTCAAGAAATGAAAGAACTTACAGGCACCAACTCAGTACCTGCTTTGGTTAAATTCTTCGTCTCAGGCTCTAGACTAATTCCTCTGGAAATTCAACATAAACGCAGTATGGCTTTACATGAACTTAGCGACTTTGTCGATGCTGTCAATTATGTTCAGAAAGTTCGAATCATGTCCAATGTAAATGACTCTATACATGAAGCACTAATTACCGACCTTGAGTTTATTGTTCAAATGGTGAATGAATACGGAGAACTCGAACGCACCCACATGAAGAATCTTGCACCAATGCTGCCTAGACATTTCGAAGAGGAATTTCTACCGGGGGTTGGATATTATCTGCTTCACCTGAAACGATCCGACAATAAAATGCTTGCAGAAAGTAAGAACAGGCTGGATCAATTTTACAAATACTGGGATTCCATCGCGGAAGATAAAGAGAGCAAATGAAAACTGAATTGTATAAACTCTTTAAAGATGTTTATGGATCAAGGATGGAGAAATATATAAACCAGGATTTATCCAATAACTTTAAATATTTACCCAGCAGCGAAGAATACCATTCAAAAGAGTGTTATGATTCAACAAAAAAATGGACAGTAGATGGTACTCTAAAAAATAAAAAGTACAAATGCACTGCATGCATAGCCTCCGTTTTTCGACAGGATTTGCCTTTCTGGCAGGGGAGTATTCAAAAGAAGATAATGCTTGTCGGTCAGGATGCCGGCAAAGGCACCGAAATGGCTTCTGCGGAAACAAAACTATTCAGCGTCTTCGGCTTTCATGATTTGGTTAGAAACACTAACAAATCAACCAAAACTGAAAATTATTGCAAATATTTGGCAAAACTTTTCGGTAGTGATTGGCAAAACCAGCTTTATGTAACTGATATTGTAAAGTGTGCCTATTCAACTGCATTTGAGAAACCAGAACTGAACGATTATAGGATTAAAGACAAAGATATCCACGGTCTTTTCTGTGTTTCCAACTGCTTCGCCGAAGAGGTCAGAACAGTTAATCCAACCGTCATTGTTGCTATGGGAAGCGCTGCTGCAACAGGGATTACAAAAGCATTGAAGAACATCAAACTTGTAGATGAAAAAAAGGTTAAAATAAACGAACGGAAAGATGGGCGTGCCAATAATGTTTATTTAAAAGAATACTTACACACTTTGGATGGCATCACAAGACATGTCTTTACAATACCACATCTGGGAAATTTGCATCTGACCGAAGAAGGAAAGTCAAACCTTGATGAGGCAATCGGATCTATAGGAAAACTAATTCGCCAACCTATACATAAACAAAGAGAAGGTGCTTATGAAACCTAGGATCATAATGATATTTAGAGCTGTCTTGAATATACTCCCATTTATGTTACTTGGATACTTCGCTTTTGAAAAAAAAGAAAAAGCGTCATTAATATTTTTAACCATTGTTTGCATATTAAACTTTATAATTGCACTAGGTCAGCTTTATGTCTATTTAACTCGTCGAAAAATAATCTACAAAAGAAATTTTGACTTAGAAAAATTAAAGAAAATGCTTTTTCCATTGTTGATATATTGCGCACTATGTGCAACGGTAGGCATCCTTTTTTTATTAGATCATCAAGTTGTTTTCGGTGTTCTTTGCATAATTGGGGCCATAATGTCAATGTTGTTCTCGTATCTGAACGACGACTCATATTACAGGAAGAAATACAATGGCTGTGCTTTTATCTGCCCTAACTGTAATAACATAATATCAATTTTCTCAATAAAATGTGAAATTTGCTCATATGAATTTCAGGTTTCTCCTACTCTTGAAAGGGTGCATAAATTCGCCATAGATCAACTGAATACTGAAACTAACAATATTAAACTAATAAAGACATTGGAGTTTTATGAACATGCCTCATTTGATAAAGCGAATCCCGAAATAATTCCAT
>JAEUSG010000725.1 GCA_016788315.1 Fibrobacterota bacterium
TCTGTAATGAGACTTTTGTAGCAGATCCCTGCATACAGCATTGTCTGGTAGAAGCCATCAAGACCTGTTGACAATGGGATGCGGAAACCAAGGTTCAGATAGGCTTTCAACGGCAGAAAAGATTGCCAGGCAATAAGGTCTGCATCGCCAATTGCCATAATGTCAATAAATGGACCAACATATCTTAATCCTTCAGGGGAGAAGCCTAGATCTCCCTCTCTTCTCCATCCATTTGATGGGAATGTTTCATTAAAATTGTTCGAGAATGTAAGAGCAAGGCCACCGTTAAATAGCCGCAATCTGTTTTCGAGCGGCAGGCCAGCTTTTACCTTTAATTTGATGTCTCCCGGGAAAGTCCAGCCGTAAGTAAGTAGTTCTGTGGACATAGCAACATCAAGCCAAGGTAGGATCCCATATTCACCGCTAATACATGGAAACATTCTGAAAGCGCCATCGTCCCATTTAAATCCTCGTCCATAGGCTGAACCAATAATGTTTCCCTTGCCCCTTGTTGACGCATCTTCACACCAATAGAGGCCGGAACCGGAAAGCAGTTTTGTGCTCTCTATTCCCTGTGCAGATAGCGAACCAGAGAGATATATCAGTATCGCAATAAGAAATTTTAACTCTTTCATTATATACTCCTCTGCTTTATTCAAGCAGTATTTCAATTCCCTTAAGCTCATTGTCAATATTTTTTCTTCTTTCCTGAAGCTGTCTGTCTTTGTCATCTATGTCTATATCTGTTGAATCTGAAGCAGTTTCTGTGGGAGGGGGTGCGTCAATGTCACTTAAAAAGAGAGATTCAACGGTGTGTGTTGACTTAAGTCGCGTAGATGAGCGTGTTACTGTTTGAGGTTTGCTGTTTTCCATCATGACTAGAGTGCGGATTGCCTCTGTGTTTGTCTCCCTGAAAAAGATTGGCATTTCCAGTGAGGTTGTTAGGCCGTATCTTACAAAATCTGGCCCGTCAGATAACGGAATTGAAAAGAGCCCTGTTATCATAATAGCAAGCCTGTCAATTGGACGGAAGCGTAATCCTCCAAAAGACGTTATGGCCGAAGCATCAGCTGGAGTCGCGCCTGTCTTTGCATGTTTTTCTGTATATCGTCCATACCTTGAGCCTGCATAAAAACAGTTGCGTTCACCTTTCCATTCAAGCGCAAATCGATAGCTCTGCTGTTTCCATTCTGTTAGAAGTCTGTCGTCATCTATAGTGCTGAAATTTATATATGCCTTTAAAGGGAGTGTTTTTACAATTTTAATGATTTCAAAATCTGCCATAGCAGTAAAGCCTATTATTGGACTATATGAAGGTCTGTTGGTGTCTGTAGTAGAAGACAATGTGTCTTTGTCTGAACTCAGTATTAGGTCACCCTGAACACCGAAGCCGAAGAATCTGAAGTTGTCATTTCCAGGGAGCGTTACTTTTACGTGGGCGTCGGCCTTGCCGATAAGTTTTTTGTAGCTTCCTTCAAATATGACTGCGCCCCCCCATACAGCGAGATTATTTGCAAGACCTAGTCCTGCAGCAGCATGGGGCTCTATTCTAGCACCTGAGTTCTCTCTATAATTGAAAAGCAAGTTACCGCGCATCCACACGTTGCCAAAACCCATGGTATTAGAAGCTTCAATACCTGGAGGGCTCTCTTCCCGCTCCCGCTTGATCTGTGCGGAGGCTGTTGAGAAAAGAGTAATAACCGTCAAAACAGTTATAAAAATCGATATTCTGTTAAGCAACTCTCACTACCGGGGTTAAAGTTCTCGAACGGAATTGTCTGCCCATTCGCCGTTTAGTTTTCTTGAAGTTCTTCAACTTTTCCAAGTCTTCCTCAGTAAAAAGCCTCCATCCATTTGCATTGCGGGCCTTTTCTGCAATTGCGCATTCCTCGTCGATCCACCGTTTTAGCGTGGATATGGACACCCGGAGAGACTGCGCGATCTGTCCGGAGGTCAGATAGTTGGTGTTCATATGGTTTTCTCCCTTGATAAATTTAAAGTTAAATTTCGTTTAAACTGAGAGGCTTTACTTGAGGTTTTGTGTGAGCTTGAAGGGGTGTCTACGACAGGTAGTGCTACCTTTTCACTATGCCACAACATAGTGCGTGTGATATTGATCACATTAACCCCTTGATTTTTAGTACGTTAGACTGTCTAAAAAACTACTTATAAAACAGTTCATACTATCGGTAATATAGCGGAGTAACTTGAGGATGTCAACAACTATTTTAATAGTATTAAATCAATTAAATAAATAAGGCCCCTCTTTCGAGGAGCCTTTCATGTTGAAAAAAGTGTTTTTTTTAGATTAGAATCTTACTTGAGTACCGATTTTCATATTTGGAACAACTTTTAATTTATATGGATCGTCAGTTGTTGGGTCTGGTTCATATGTATATTGTTGATCATAATAGAATATCATAGATTCAGATAATTTAAATCCAACTTTATAGCCTGTTAATACATATGGTGTTGGTTCAAGGAATTTATCGTAAACAGGTTTTCCAGACACTGACTCACCAACAATCCAGGTGCCAATGTTTTTCTTTGTATAGTATGCAGAGATATCATCAATTTTTACTTTGTTCAGAATGTCTCTGATAATTTTACCTATTTTGGCTTCTGCAGTAAAACTCTGGTCCTGTTCTGGAAGACCTAACGTATCTGCTCCACTTAGATCACTTGAAAACTTCATCCACTGATAACTTGCACCTACATCGACGATGTTAACAATGTTGAAGTTTGCTCTACCGAAAATACCGTTTAAAGTCGAACTGTCTTTTCTGGCAAGGAAATGGTCTCTGCCATAAAGCATCTCTGTAAGACTGTCAATTCTAACACGCATCATTCTATTCAGTTCATATGAACGATCGAAATATTCAGCTTCGAATTGATCTTTGAAATAGCGATATTCCAGTTTTGCACTAAAGAATTTGCCTACCTTGAAGAGGAAACCAGGAGCTGTGATACCCCAACCTGATGTTTCCATTGAGTCTGCAATGTCTTTTGTGTCAATTGTTTTTGCATATTGAGCATAAACATCAAACTTGAAAAAATTGCCATTTATTATTGGTAAGCCAATATCAGCTCCTGCGATGGCAAAAGGATCTTTTTGGTCTATGTAACCGCTGTACTTATTGATCTGGGAAACGTTGTTCATGGAGTCAGTATAGCGCACGTCAGCCTTTGTAGAGTCTTTCCAGTTGACGTCGATTTTAGTCTGTTCAATAGACCAGTTTTTATCGTTTGGCGCTTTGTCCAGCCAATCAGCAACTTTATCGCCATCCATGTCAGATAGCACAGCTCTCTGGTTAAAGTCAGAAACATATGTACCTGCAAATGTCAGGTTGCTTAGTACAGGTATTTTAAATGTTGATAAAGGCTTTACATAAAGACGGGTACCGATAAGTGCTCCGCCGTTCTGGAAATCGAGAAAGTTGTTGATCATGCCTTGTATGCCAACACGGATAGGTGACATGTCATTCAACTCAAAATGGATACCGGTTTTTCTAATGTCAGGATACTGAAGAGCATTCGAATATCCCTGCATGATAAGTCCATAGCCAAGAGAGACCTCGTCGAGAGAGCCGACTTTTCCATAGATCTTATGTCCGGGACGGCCCCATCTAAGGTAGTATATCTTTCTGGATATTGACTCAAAAGCCTCTTTGCCGTTGCTGAATCTCCAGCCCTTATCAGAAAATTGGCCGGAATCATCAACGAAAAGTTCAATGTCCAAGCAGATGCCAAGTTTACCTATAGGAATATCAGGGCGAATGGAGAGTCTGTTCCACTGTTTACCGTCAACAGTAACGGTTCCGATGTCTACTGTCCACTGAATTTTGTTTTCAT
>JAEUSG010000078.1 GCA_016788315.1 Fibrobacterota bacterium
AACTCCATTATCGACAATATGGCTTTTTTCTCTATCCAGCGATCTTTTCTTATGTATTCTGTCGTTATCAGAACTTTTCTCCAGACTGGTTGAGGCAGGAGAAAGAATGCTTTTAGCAATGGATGTTAATGGAGAAAACAGAGCATTCTCTGATGCAATGCTTGCAAGATTGGAGTCCGAGTTTGGCAATGTCAATAGGATACCCATCCCTAGAATTATTTATGAAGAGGATAATCCTGAAAATGGTGGAACAGAGGCCTCTCTTACAACTGTTATAAAGTGGGGTATCAATAGTCAGGATAAATCTCTGTTTGACACCATGCAAACAGAAATTAACGTGGAAAATCAAGCAGAGGCATTGAATTTCAGCAATAAGAATTCGGAACGGTATGGCTATCTTAGCATGAGAGATATGGGCGTTTATGATAATGAAGATTTCGACTTCACGCTAGCTCTTCCGCCAGGAACTGAAAGCCACTTTCCAGGTATCATGTTAAGGGCAGATTATAGAGCTTGTAACCGCGATCACTTTTTTCCTGATAACGCCGGTTATAATATTACACTGTCGGCAGACCATTTGTACTGGCAGATAAAAAAAAGCGGAGTGGTAGTTGCTCATTTTATTGGAAGCAATTTATCTCCATTTACACAGAGAAAGTTGACTATCAGTAAAAGAGGGCCGGCTATTAAACTTTTTGTAAATGATAAACTTATCGGCCGATATAATGAACTTCATAAATGGCAGAAGAGTCAGTTTAAAAGCGTTCTGCTATTTCTTCGTCCTGGTCAGGCTAGTAAAATTGCTTCATTAGAATACAAAAGAGCTCCATTGTCCGGAATTGAACAAATCGGAAGCAGGCCAATAGCTGAATTTCCGCGTAAGGATACTGAGCCACTGAGATTTTCAGTTGTTTCAAGAACTGTTCTGTCTGGACCAAAAGCAGTTGAAATGGTTGAGCTTATTGATCTGTCAATTTTAGAGAAACGTATTCGCAATCTTGAAGAGGAACGGGCACGCATCATGTCTCTCATTAGAGCTGAACATAAACCTGTATCAGAAAGTCCACTCTTTCTGAAGCTGCTGAACGACCTCCCCAGAGTTGCACAGAGCGAACTGACGGTGCTTATAGAAGGCGAAACAGGTACAGGCAAAGAGGTTATGGCAAAGGCTATTCACGATTCATCTAAAAGAGCAGGAAAACCTTTTGTTAAAATTGACTGCATGACTATACCGGAAAATCTGATTGAGTCTGAACTGTTCGGGCATGAAAAAGGTGCTTTTACAGGTGCAAATACTGCGCGTGACGGAAGGATAGCACAAGCGGAAGGGGGAACTCTCTTCCTCGATGAAATATCTAATATGCCTATTAATGTCCAGATGAAGCTTCTCTCCGTTCTGCAGGATCGCAAATATCACAGATTGGGAGGTACAGGCTCAAGGAACGCAAATGTCCGTTTTATTGCTGCATCAAATAAAAAGCTTACCGATTTGATAAAGGCTGGCTTATTCAGAGAGGACCTTTATTACAGACTTAATCAGGTGATCTATGTTCTGCCTCCATTGCGTGAACGCAAAGTTGATATTCCGCTTTTGTCGAGATATTTTCTGCAGGAGGCAGCGCATATAAATGGAATTGGAACAGTAACGCTTGCTACCTCCGCAGTTCGCGCACTGATGAACCACTCCTGGCCGGGAAATATTAGAGAGCTTAGAAATACCGTAATTCGATCAGCTTTGTTTGCGGAAAATGGAGTTATTGACGAGAAAAATATTGTTTTTGAAATTGGTGAGAGAGTTGATGACGTTACAACAAACAGTAACAGGAAAAGACGTTACTATCCGACCAAAGAATCTTTGCAGGAGTTGGTAAATAAATACAATGGAAACATTTCAGAAGTTGCACGTAAATTGGGAGCAACCCGACAGACTGTTTACAGATTTATAAAGAGATTCGGAATTAAGCTGCCTTCGTACCTTTAGCAGTTGATCTACGGGACATAGCAAACGATACAAATATTCCAATTATGGCAAGAACACCCATTGGATAAAAGACCATTCGATATGAACCGAGTAAATCCTTAATTGCACCGGACAGTAGAATTCCGATTATTCCTCCGAAACCATATGCAGTAAAAACAAGGCCATAGTTCTCTGTCTGATGACGTCTGCCGAAAAATGAACTTGTTATAGATGGAGCCATGGCTATCCATCCTCCCATGGTCATCCAGAAAAAGCAGAAGGAGATAAGAAAGATAAAGAGGTCGCCTGTTCCTGCAAGAGCCATTCCTATACATGCAAGCAGAATGAGAAAAAAGGAGATTGCCGATGCATACGGCGGAGTTATAGCGTCAGACAGCCAGCCAAACATTGTTCTTCCAAAGCCATTTGAAACAGCGAATAAGGGGAGAAACGCCGCAGCTGATGCTGCGGAGAGTCCTATAAGTTCCTGTCCTGCCGGTGATGCTATACCGATTGCCATCGGCCCGGAAAGGGCTGCAATAAAGTAGCCGAAATAGAGCCCCTGAAATCTTCGTTCAGTTTTAAGTAGCGAGGGGGTCAGCTTTGTTTCAATATTATCATGTGTGTCATGATGTTTCGCTGCATATCTCTTTGTAAATTCTTCCGGCGGGAAACGCAGAGGAATTGAGCAGAGAAGCAGACAGAAAAAAGCGGCAGTACCAATTACAAGGAAGGCAGTTTGAAAACCATAAAGTGTTATAAGTGCATTTGCAGCAGGTGCAACAAGAACCGGTGAGAGACCGTACCCTGCAAGGGTAAGTCCAAGTGCAAGTCCCGTTTTACCGGGAAACCAGCGCGAAGTTACAGCTATCGGAACGCCATACGCTATTCCTGCTCCGCTTCCTGCAATGAACCCATATGTCACAGTTATCCAGCCGATATTTGTGCCGAATGAAGAGGCAATCCAGCCTATGCCGATAAGAAAAGTTCCGGTAATGAAAACAATTTTGGGTGAATAACGCTGGGCAAAGAAACGGCTGCTAATGAGCATGTTTGAGACAAAACAGGCAAAAAAGAGAGTGTAAGGGAGACCGCTTAATGTTGAACCGATTTGAAAAGCTGACTCGAGCGGTTTACGGAAAATGCTCCAGCTGAAATTGGAACCCATGAAAAGGTTTATGAAAAACCCTAGAAAAACGAAACCCCAGCGCCCCTGTTTAGCCGGTCGGCCAAACAGGATTATTTCACTATTATCTTCCAATAGTTACCAGCCTAATTTGGCGTCAAGCTTCTTGTTCCAGTTTGCCCAGTCGGATTTTGATAATTTATCCTGATTGATTTTACGCTGTGCAACAGCAGCTCCGCTTCCAAGCTGCTTAAATGCTTTCTTTTCTGCGTCAAGCATGGCTTTGAGCCCTTTTTCCTGCTCTTTTTCCATCTGATCTAGGCCATCTTCCTGCTCTTTCTGGAATTTATCAAAAGCCTCTTCATCCGCCTTCATAAAGTTTTTGAAAGCCTCTTCCTGGTCTTTCATATATTTGTTAAAGTCGGAAACAAGAGTGCATTCCTCGCCTGCATTTACAACTGTGGAAACTGGTTTTACACCTGCTTTTTTGATCTCGGAGGCCATTGCAACACTGCCACGGAGAACAAGAACATTTGCTTTTCCTGTGTCGCAATCAACGCCGAATACTGTACCTCTTATAGCAGCAGTTGCTACCGATGTAGTTACCTCAAATGAATTTTGTCTGTTAGCGAGTTTTTTTACATTTACCCAAACAGAGCCTTTGTTGGTCTTCAGCTGTGTTTTACCGCCTTCGGGTGCTGCAAGGGTGGCGTTTGAGTTCTCGGCAAACCTCAAGACACGATCTTCAATAAGTGTTATTTCACAACGTGACTCTTTGCCAGTTCTAACCCCGTCATTCTCATTTACCGGAAGTTTTATCTTGGCTGGAATCCATTCAGTTGTGCCAGCACGCTGGATTTCAACGCTTCCTTCGAAGTATGATATCCGGCCAACAGCGGTCTGAGCATTGGCAGAGACAAAAAGAAAGGCAAGCGAGAGTAAAAGAAAAGCCTTCATAAAACAACCTCCTTAAATGGGAAAACACATTACTTAGGTAAAATAATCCATAGAGAGGGGAAGGTGTCAATTCAAATTCAACGTATCATATTCATCATGGTTTGTTACGTTGAAGCTCTTCCCCTTGTAGAAATACTCTTTTTCCGGCAGCCGAAGACGTGTAATGAAGTATTCCTTCGGGATTCCAGGTATGATTTTGGCAAATTTGCTTCTGTTAAGTGGAGCAATTTCTCCATTTTTAATGTCAGGAGATATAATAAAAGCATCAGCTCCGTATAATCTTAAAAGAGACAGGGTGAATCTGTTAACACAGTAAACATAGGGGCCTGAAACCGCTTTTATGGTTTTGTTCTGCTGCTTAAGGAAAGAGAGCCAGCCATAGGATGATGCAATAAATCTGCTGTACCCGGAGCTGATTAAGCTCTTTATCTTTTTTTCCCAAAGCGGAAGTCTGCTGTCGGCAACAAAAACGGGCAGCAGCAGATAAACATCAGAATCAGATAATGCGTCGGCCTCTTTTTCAAGTGTCAGTTCTTCAATTTTACATTGTTGAAGAGTTTCGCCGTCAGTAATTGCACAGTCGGTAAGTTTTTTTTCGTATATACCGTACAGTTTTTCCATCAATACTGATTCAGAGCTCTGTCTTAGAGATTTAAGTTTCTCTTCAACCGCATCGAAAATTTCTCTGCGTATAGCCTTTATTGAACTTGGCGGAGCGAATTTACTTTCCGGTATGTCTATTCTCACAGAATTCACCGAAAATGTGTGTGCTGCGGTTTCGGCGAAAATGGTGGCCAGCTTCAATGTAAGTGCGTCGCGATCACCTGAGCGTGCATCCTCAAGTGGGAAATCAGATGAATGGTCCTTCAGAAAAGTTTTTCCTTTAACAGATGCTTCTGTAATGAGCTGTCCAGATTTCCATTTCAGGGAGAGAGTAACTGAATCCAGTTTACGCTCTGTAAGAGCATGTTTGAATGCCCGTGTTGGATCCTGCGGATTTGTTGAACCAAGCAGCAGTGCAGTGTATCGCCCCTTTGTTGGTGTTACTCCAGCTGAATACCAATGGATTGTTACTTTGGAACCACTTTGTCTGGTATTGAAATTCAGCAGCGTACCGTCATGAATAACCCGTCCCTTATCATCTGAGATTCTTATTCTTGACCCTTTTTGCAAAGTCTTTGACAAATTAAGAGTGATTTCATCCCGTTTATGAATTTCAGCCTGACCGATAACTTCACCTGTTATGCCGGGCGCTTCGGATGCAACAATCCTGGAGTAGCTGCTGTCTGTAAAATATCCGGTTGACGAAATTCGCTGTCCTTTAAGCAGTTCGCTTGAAGAAGCTGTACCACCAGATTTATATGTGTCTAGAAGTTTGCGATAATGTGATACAGTTTTGAAAACGTAATCAGAATTTTTCAGCCGCCCCTCAATTTTCAACGATGCTGGATTCAGAGAAAGAAGTTTATCCAGGATTGGTGCCGAATTGAGATCCTTCATGGAGAAGGGGTAAAATTCTTCAGATGCAGTATCTTTATTTTTAGCGAAAGCGTGACGGCAGGCTTGACGGCATTCACCTCTGTTTCCTGATGCGCCGAATTCATATGACGAGAAAAGGCAGGCACCTGAGAATGAAAAACACATAGCTCCATGAATAAAGATTTCATATTCCAATGGAACAAGGCGCTGTATTTCTTCTATCTCGACAAGAGACATTTCACGAGGCAGAACAATGCGTCGCACACCAAGATTACGCAGGAATTCACATTGGAGACGGTTGTGGGCAAAGGCCTGTGTTGATGCGTGTATTGTCAGATCCGGGAAATTCTCCGAAATGAGGCTCATTATTCCAAGATCCTGAACAATAACGGCATCCACTTTTATTCTATTCAGAAAGATAAGAAGTTCTATTGCTGCGGGCAGTTCATGGTCGTAGATCAAAGTATTAAGAGTGATGTAGAGCTTTTTGCCCTTGCTGTGAAGAAGGGCCGTTGCGCCCTCGATATCGTCGCGTGTAAAGTTTTTCGCCCTTTTGCGGGCATTGAAGTCCGGAGCGCCACAGTAAAATGCATCAGCTCCGGCATCAAGGCCGGCCATAAGCGCTTCGGGTGAGCCCGCCGGGGCAAGGAGTTCTGGGATTGTTCTAAGCACGGGGGAAAGATAAAATAATGAGTATCTGATAAGTTAAAAGTTGCGGGCAGAAATTCAATTTAGGTGCAATGAATAAACTTCTAGGAAATCAACTAGTTTTCATTCTGGTATTTACTATTTGACATGTTGCATTATATATTTGACAGTAAACTGAATTCAAAAAAAAGATTGTGAGAAGAAATATGGATAAACTTCAAGGCTCTTGAGGTCTAAACAGTGAATTAGGTTAACAAAAACTGATATTAACAGGGAGTTAATGATATGAAAAGCAGGTTCTCGTTACTAGTATTGTTAGTTGTAACTCTTGTATTTTCAAGTGGTTATTTCTCGGTAGATAATAATACGGTCGCTCTATGGCGCTTTAATGAAGGTATTGGAGATTCTGTTTTCGACGTAAGTGGGAATGGCCATCATGGCCGTTTCAACATTACTCCTACATGGTCATCTCAAACGGGGGCAGATGGAAAATGTGTCGCTTTTGACGGATATACTTTCGCTAAGGTCGAAAATAAAGGTGCTTTTAATCTTTCCGGCACTTTTACTCTTGAAGCTCGAATTCTTATACCTTCATATGTGAGTTCCGGAAACTCACGTATTCTTGGTTGTCATCAATGGTTCGAGAATTCCACAGGATTTGTATGGGGTGCAAGTGGTTCATTATTTGAATCCTACAATGATAGTGGCCATACTGTTCATTGGGCTTCTGGCATGAGTTTCAGTAGTGATATATGGACTGTTGTTAAATTTCATTACGATTCTGTTCTTCAACGCGCCTATTTCTTCAAAAACAACATTCTTGTAGACAGTACCAACAAAAATTTCGGGTCTATAAAATACAAGCCAATGGCACTCTTTATTGGCGGTGAGCTTGCTGGCGATTCTGTTGGGGCAGCATACCAGTTCGTAGGGATTATTGATGAAATAAAGATATCCAAGCTAAATGCATGCAATGGTTCAAGACTCGCATTTACCAATATGCCAACATCCTCAGTTATACGTAAACCACAATTCAAATGGTTAGCAGATTCACGTGTTTCTGGGTATCGATTTATCTTGAGTACATCAAAAAACTTGTCAGATCCATTGATTAGCCTGCCTTTAACCACATTGTCATACACTCCAGTAATTGATTTGCTATTTGGAGACTATTATTACCAATTACAAGATGTTGCCGGTGTAGTATGTCCATCAAATGTTCAGACGATCACCATATTAGATTCAAATATTGTTAAGCTTATACCAAAACTTATCCCAGTTAAACCTGAAACGACTACAGTAAGAAAACCTATCTTAGCATGGTACAAGATCAAGTCGTCAACTGGTTATAAGCTTCAAATTGATACCAGTATATTGTTCAACAATCCCTTAGTTTCAATTCCGTTGGCAGATACTTTTTGGTTGCCAACTTTTAATCTTCCCTATACCAAAATTTATTGGCGTGTAAGTAATGTCAGTTATAATGATACTGTTTTTTCGTTGGTTGATACTTTCTGTGTTAAGCCATACACTTCATCAGAGAGTGTCTACGTGCCCACATTACCAACAGAATATTTTTTGCAGCAAAATCTTCCGAACCCATTTAACCCTACAACAACTATAAGATTTGCTGTGCCATCTAGAACAGCTCCTTCTGCTGTAAACATTTCAGTTTACGATATGAAAGGTAAAGTAGTAAGAAAATTGGCAAATGGGCAATTTAATCCAGGTTTTCATTCTGTAGAGTTTAATGGCTTGTCCGACAATAATACTGTTTTACCTGCGGGTGTTTACTTCTGTCGGATGAACGCTGGTTCGATATATACTTCATCAATAAAAATGTTTCTTATGAAGTGATTTTTGCATTTGTTAATACTTATTTTACTGGGCTTGATCTATAAAATTTACTAATGACGTGGAGGCTAGTTTAAATGATAATTGTAATGATGGTGTTTGTCGCAGTTTCAATGGTTTTCTCTTCTTCTGCAGAACATTTCGTGGTTGACAACAACACTATTGCTCTTTGGCGATTTAATGAGGGGGCTGGGGACTCCGTATTTGATATAAGTGGTAATAACAATCATGGCCGATTTAATAAGGCACCAACCTGGTCTACTGCAAGTGGGGTGAAAGGTGGCGGTGTTATGTTTGATGGAGCTCTCTTTGCGAAGGTTGAGAATCCTAGAAAAGTATTTGATCTCAATGGTAGCTTCTCCCTTGAAGCTAGGGTAATGATTCCTACAGGATATATTGTTCACTATTTCAGGATTCTTGGAAGGCATAGATATGGCGATAACACCGGTTTCGTATGGGGGAAGGGCGGTGCTTTATTTGAGGCATATGATTCCATTAGTCAGATAACAGCTACTTCAAATAAAGTCACGTTGTCAAACGATATATGGTATGAGCTAGGTGTGCATTATGATTCTGCATCAACAAAGATAAAATATTCGGTGAATGGTGTTATTGTAGACAGTATTACAAAGAACTTCAATAAAATTTACTATACACCGATGGCACTTCTGATTGGAGCAGAACTACATCCGGATTCTGTTGGAGGGGCTAATTTTTTTCAGGGAATAATTGACGAAATAAAAGTATCTGTAAAACGTACTGCTAAACCACCTGTATTTGTATCCAATCCTGATACTGTTTCATTAGAAAGTCATTTGTATACCTATCTTGTAAATGCAAAGGATCCTGATTCGACGTCGGTTACGTTTTCTTTAGTGTCAAATATTACGGGTATGTCCCTTAAAAAAGATACACTAATTTTTACACCTTCTTCTGGTCAAATAGGGATTCATAATGTATCAATTAAGGCAACTACTTCAAAGGGAGGTATATCATTTCAGAATTTTCGCTTGCATGTCTTACCTAGAACTGCCCAGATAACATTTTCGAATATTATCCCTGTAAAAGACAGTGTAAGAATCACTGAGGGTGATACAACAGTTTTTTCTATTTCTGCAAAGAGTAGAAATTTTGGTGCATCTATTACATATCAGTGGTATGTTAACGACTTATTAGTTGCATCAGACACATTCTTCAAGATGGTTGCAGGATATAAAGATGCTGGTGTTGCTGAAATAAAGGTGACTACTTACGATGGTGTAGAATTTGTTGACAAGAAGTGGACTGTTCTTATAGCAAATAAAAAGATACTGCCAGTGATTATTTCACCAGCTTCAGATATGTCAGTCAATGGCGATTCTGTATTTAGGTGGATTTGTCTTGATCCCGACCTTGACTCAGTGACTACAAGATATGATGTAGAGTTCATGAGAAATTCACAACCAACAGTACCAATTTATACTCTGTATGCATTACAGGAAAAACAATTTGTACTGAATAGAGTTATCCAAAGAAATGTATTGCCGGAAAATGCTGTACTTGCCTGGAGAGTAAGGGCATATGATACTAATGGTGATACCGTACCATTTTGTTCCCCTTCAGCATTCTATTACACAGGGTATGGGACTAATATTGAAAACAATTCTGAACGAGAGCTTGATATGTTTACTGCTATTCCGAACCCTTTCAATCCGGTAACCGTCATTAAACTCAGTAGTTCAGTACAGTTTGGTAGTGCTCAATTATTAATAACTAATATGACCGGCAGAATAATTAAGAAGATAAAGCGTAATGAGAAAAGCAATAAATTCGAGTTTTCGTGGGATGGTACGGACGATGCCTTTAATCGTTGTGCTGGAGGTATCTATATGTGCACGATAAAAACAGATGCTTTCAGCAGGAATATCAAGATTTTATTAGCTAAGTAAGTAGATTTTTAGTTGCTTCATCTTTTATTTTACTGTTTCACGTAATTGTACAATTTCTTGATTGGAGTTATAATTGAAACAGTACCCAATAACCGTATTTCTACCGGTGTATAATTTTACACCTTCAAGATTGGTGAGTAATGTTGCAGTTGTAGAAAATTATCTCAAGCAGAATTATCCTCAATATGAGATGATTATTGTTGATGATAATTCCAATGAAGCAACACGTGCGGCAATGAAAACTCTTGTCTCACCGACACTTTCGGTTCTCAATTATGATTTTGGCCCATCAAGGAGAGAAAACCTGGCTGCATCATTTTGTAAGGCCAAATATGAGTATCTTTGTTACATGGATGTTGATTTGGCAACGGATCTAAATTGTTTGCCACCTTTGACTGACAGTCTTGAACAGGGTTACGAGATAGCGATTGGCTCCAGATACAAAGGAATACAGCCTGTCAGAAATAGGCAAAGGTATTGGATAAGTAATACGTACCGTTTGGTATTAAAGATATTATTCAGCACTAAAGTACTAGATCATACATGCGGGTTCAAAGCATTCAGGAAAAGTGTTGTGGTGCCTATAGTCAATGAAATGGGTTTTGACAGGACATTGAGACGCGGATGGTTTTGGGATGCTGAAATGCTTATCCGTGCCCAAGATGCTGGTCATACAATAAATGAAATTGCTGTGCCATGGAAAGCAGATAATGAATCTACTTTCAATATCAAAAGAGAACTTAAACTTCTACCATGTCTTGCTGGCTTATGGTTCAAACGACTGTTCAGAAAACGAAATAGAAAGTGTTGTAACTGATGACTAGAAAAAAGATTACCATAAAACCATTGCAGAATCAGAGGGTGGCAGTAATTGGAGCGGGTTTCTTTGGTATTTCTGCAGCGTTGAAACTAGCGGAAAAAGGCTGTCGAATCACTATTTACGATAAAGAACGTGAAGGGATTAGAGGAGCATCTTATATAAATCAGAATAGAATGCATATGGGATATCATTATCCAAGAAGTGCATCTACAGCCAGATCTTCATATATCTACCAGAAAGCCTTTTGTAAAATGTATAAAGAGGCAGTGGTAGGAAATTTCGACCATTACTACTGTATAGCAAAGCACAACAGCAAAGTGTCAAAGCAGGAGTTTATTGAGTTCTGTGATCAGCAGGGACTTCCTCACACAAAAGAATTTCCGAAATCAATTACCCTTTCCAAAGAAGAGATAGATTTGTCTATTAAGGTGCCTGAGAATATTTATGACGCAAATCTTCTGCGTAATGTATTAACCGGCCTATTGAACCGTGAAGAGTGCATAAAACAGTGCTATTCAACAGAAGTTACAGGAATAAAAAAGCTTGAGAGCGGATACGAAATCACAAGTAAATCCGGCGGTACAGTACATAAGAATCAGTATGACATTGTTATAAACGCAACATACAGCGACGTTAACAGAATTGTCAAAATGGCCGGTCTTAAAACTGAAGAATATCAGTATGAGCTGTGCGAAGTGCCGATTGTGAAAGTTCCATGGGTAAACCGGACCGGATGCGGAATTATGGATGGCCCTTTTTTTGGAATTCTTCCATTCGGTTTTTCTGAAGAATACATGTTGTACGACGTTGACCATTCTGTATTGGAGAGGTATTGCGGTGTTGTTCCTGAATTTAAGCACGATATTGCCTATTACGATAAGGAGGAGCATCGTAAACCGCGTTTCCAGAAGTATATTGAGAAGGCGAAGAAATACATAGCAGAGATGGCTGATGTAACATATCTCTACTCCATATATATAACACGTGTTGTGCTTATGCATAAAGATCATGATGATGCACGGCCAACAGAGATTATCTGCCACGGAGATGGGTTCTATTCGATTTTTGCCGGCAAAATCTGTAATGCGATCCCGGCTGCGGACAGAGTAGCAACCGAAGTTGAGAATTATTTGACTCAGCACTGAGAATAAGATGGCTTACCCCGCTCCTCTTGAGGTACTTATTGTTGGAGCAGGTCATTACGCCAGGAATCTTATCTCCCCTAAGTACAGAAAGAACCCAGGAATACATATTTGCGGAGTTGTCAGTTCATCGGCAACAGATAAATCTCTTGAGACAACTTCTCTTTCAGGTGTTACAATTTACAAAACAATAGAAGATTTTATTCTGTATAACGGCAGATCGTCAATAGCAGGAATTATCGCAGATCTCTGTTTGCATCAGACTGAGCTGAATTCATATGTAGAAAAAATGGTTGAAGCTGGATTCAGGAATTTTATTTTGCCAAAACCTATTGCGTCAACAGAAGATGAACTGCACAAGTTTTCTACACTAAGAGATCAATACGGCCTTAAAATATCTGTAGCGTCACAATGGTTTTATTCTGAGATTGTCAGAGAACTGCATCGTTTAATAGGGTGTCACGATGGTAAAGTAACTGCGGAATTAAATTTTGAGCAATGTTTTTCAGCTGCGCAAAGAGAGAAATATATCACAACAAATGCATTGCTTCCTCATATGCTTCAGATAATTCATACAACTAATATCTGTAACCTTTCTAAAGAGCATGAAACAGTAATTTTAGATCAGTGTGAAGATTACCTTAAAATTAAAATTCGACCGGATAATTCCTCTTTTGCTGATTCTGTAATTCTATATACGGATTTGACTTCTCAGAATAAAAGAAGAGAGTTAACTGTTTACTCTGAAGAATCCAGAGCCAGCCAATTATTATCAGCAGATTTCCTCGGCCATTTCGATGATGACGGGAATGAAATTCACAGAATTTATCATGCAGGAAAAGGCAATGATATTATTGAAGATAATCTCCTGGCTATGACCGAAGAGCATGTCCGTTTCTGGCAGGATGATAATTATACCGGCAGTTTTTTATCTTTTGAAAGATATCTGCCTGTTGCGAAAGAACAGATCAGAATTAATAGAATGCTAAAAGATTTGCGGAGTTGATTTATGGCAAATAAAATACTGATAACCGGCGGTGCAGGTTTTATCGGTTCCTCAATTGCAAGAAGTTTTGCACAGGACGGATGTCAGATAACTATTCTAGATGATCTGAGCCGGCTGGGGAGCAGAAGAATTTTAAAAAAGCTGCTCGCAGACCAAAGAAACATTGTATTTGAAAAAAATGATATATCAAAAAACTCTTCAGTTCTTAAAGAAGCGGTGAAGAATAAAGATTTAGTGTTTCATTTTGCCGGTCAGGTTGCGGTCAATCAATCCATATCAAATCCAGGAAATGATTT
>JAEUSG010000754.1 GCA_016788315.1 Fibrobacterota bacterium
TTTATGAGCTAAATTTAGTCCATAAAGAGAAAATTGAATAAAAAAACTAACACAAGGATATTCCATATGAACACACATGAAAGAATGACCAGAGTTTATAATCATAAAGAGGCAGACAGAATTCCTATTTGGGATAGCCCCTGGGAAACAACTATCGCAAGATGGAATAACGAGGGTTTAGTTAAAGGACGAGATTACAGGGATGTACTTGATCTTGACAAAGTATATACATTCAAAGCAGATAATTCACCAGGATATCCTGAAAAGACACTTGAAGAAACGAATGAATACAAGCTCTATACAACGAACTGGGGAGCGACACTGAAGAGCTGGAAACATGCAACATCAACGCCTGAGTTTGTAGACTTTACTATGAAGGATCGGGAAAGCTGGCAGAAGGCGAAAGAGAGAATGGTTCCGGATGCCAACAGAATACCATGGGATACCTTAAAGACTGTTTATCCGAAGTGGAGAAAAGATAATGGGTGGGTTGTCTTTCAAGGCTGGTTCGGCTTCGATGTAACTCATTCTTGGATGGTAGGCACGGAGAAGATTCTTATGGCGCTTGTTGAAGATCCGGAATGGTGCGTTGAAATGTTCAATCATCAGCTTGATGTTCAGTTAAAATTATATGATATGATGTGGGAAGCAGGCTATAAGTTTGATGCATTCTGGTGGTGGGATGATATGGGTTACAAACATAATCAGTTCTTCTCCCTGAATATGTACAGAGAGCTTCTTAAGCCTGTTCATAAGAGAGCGATTGATTGGGTTCACGCAAAAGGTGCTAAGGCACACCTTCATTCCTGCGGCGATATCAGACCATTTGTCAGTGAACTTGTAGAAATTGGACTTGATGCATTAAACCCTATTGAGGTTAAAGCGGGTATGGATGCAGTTAAAATTAAAAACGATTACGGTCGTAAACTCACTCTACATGGAGGTATTGACGCGGTTAGCTGGGGGAACAAAGAAAAGATACTTTCGGAAATCAATGCAACGATTCCATCGCTCAAGGAAGATGGCGGATACATATTCTCAACAGACCATTCTATTCCGGACTCTGTGAGTTTCGGAGATTTTAAAGAGATTATTGAAAGAATAAAAGTAGTCGGCAGCTATTGAGTACCGGAACTATTCTTTCAAAAATTTATCGAAGCCCTTCTCTTTAATCAGATTGATAATCTTTCGCATATCAGAAAGCTTATCTTTTTGTATAACAAGGACTTTGTTGCCGCTTCTAACAACAAAAAGATCCTTAAGGCCGGCGGTTACTGTTAGTCCGCCATCACTGTAAACGAAGGTGTTGGAACACTCAAGATCAACGATGTCTCCTTTAAAGACGTTGCCTGCTTTGTCTGCGCTGGAATGCTCTTTAAAGGCGGCATATGAGCCCATATCGTCCCATTTTATTGGACACTCGACAACTTTTATGCCTGATGCCTTTTCAAGTACGCCGTAGTCGATAGACTCCTTTTCTACGGCAAGATAGAATTTGTTGATAGCTTTACTGAATGCAGCATCAGTTTTAGCTTTTCTTGCTTCGGAAATCTGCTCATAGAGTTTTGGCATATTTTTTTCGAATGCTGCAAAGATGGTTTTAACGCTCCAGACAAATATGCCGCAGTTCCAGAAATAGTTACCTTTTTTTAAGAATACCTGCGCTTTTTTCAGATCAGGTTTTTCAACGAAACGGCGGACTTTGTGGAGTTTAATTCCTTTAGATGAAGCGGCAACACCTGCAGTTTCGATATATCCGAGCCCAGTATGAGGAAAGTTTGGTTTTACGCCGAGACAGACAAGAGAACCATTTTTTTCAGCATCTTCAGCAGCTAGTTTAACTGAATCACGGAATTTTGATTCTGGCTGAATTATATGGTCAGCAGAAAAGACTGCCATTACAGCTGTAGAATCTTTTCGCTCAATGTAAGCTGCAGCAGCAGCAATTGCAGGAGCCGTATTCTTGCCGACGGGTTCACCAATTATAAACGGGCGCATTGTTTTTGAAAAGAGGTCGGCGCTTTTTTTTGCGTAAGCAGCATTTGTAACTACAACAGCACGGCTTGAAGGAATAACATTTCCCATTCTGTCTGCGGCAGCTTTTAAAAGCGGTGTGCCTGTAAACACAGGAAGAAACTGTTTTGGCTCTTTTTGAGTTGAAAGCGGCCAAAATCTTTCACCAATGCCTCCAGCCATAATAACAGACCACAGATTTTTCATATGCTACCCCTTTTTAAATCTTTTCTTGAGGTTCAGGAAACGGGTTTCAAATAAATAGTATGATGCAGCAGACAAGAGGATTACTACAGTAAGAGTTGTCATTATGTAAATTGTTGCGTTAATAGGAACGTTAAGCATGACACCATTTTTTATAAATATGCTTTTTACAAAACTATTGCTTACAGTATGAATGAGATACAATCCATAAGAAATAGTGCCAAGCCAAGAAAGGGGATTTTTCTCTGAGAGCTTTATTTTTGATTTTTTAGGAACAAGAACAAGAAGGACAAGTGAAAAGACAATAGATAGAATAGTAGGTCGACATATTGAAATGTAACCATTTTGCAATACACGCCACTCAAGATAAACGAAGGCAACGGTGCAGGTCAGAAATCCAACAACAAGCGCCTTAGGAATTTTTTCGGCAAATGCTTCAATTTTATCGGTATAGCGAATGTAAAGGTACGCAGTAAGTCCACCAAATGCGAAGTAATCAAGATTGGTAGGCAAATCGATCCAGTCCCACCCATGCAGGCGGTAATAGTATCTGAAAGCATATGGGAGAATTGTCATAACAGACAATACAATCGGGAGTTTGCGCACAGAAACAAAGGTAAATAACAATCCCCATAAAATGTAGTAGTGTTCTTCGACACAGAGAGACCACATTACCCAAAGCGGGGCAACATTGGGATGGTTGTTTTCAATTATCAGTCGATAATTTTCGAGAAAGAAGAAGGTAAAACGCCAATCAGGATCATAGCCGCTTTGAGCATGGTAGAAACCTGTTGTAGACAGAAACCACGGTGTTGCATAGGCCACCCCAGCCATCAGAAAATAAAGAGGCCATATACGCAGCACTCTTCGGAGCATGAACGCTCCCAGATCAACTTTACCGGTAGAAAGTTTTTCCTGAAAGAGGAGATAGCTTATGAGGAATCCGGACAAGGTAAAGAAGAAAGAGACACCGTTTTCTCCACCTCGGGTAAACTGGTGAATCAAAGGAAATGAGGCTAAGCCAACATGTAAAAAGAAGACACGCAGAAAGGCAAAGAAACGTAGAGAGTCAAGTGTTTCAAACCTGCGACGTTCGGGTATTGGAATCGTTGTTGCGTCTGCCATTATGTTGCTTTTCACACTCTCTTTGCTATCTCTTCACCAAGCTTAAGTCTTGCTTCATCCCAGGCTGCAATGTTTGTGTTCCAAGGTTCAATGTTTCCTACACTTTTACGTCCAAGTGGTTCGTAAACAACGGAGTTGACAATTGATTCAGGATTACCGCCTAGATCTTTTAAAAGTTTCAGATATTCAAATTCCTGTGAACCGCTGCGGCCAGCTTTAAACCTTATACTTACGCAAGGGTCGGGAAGATCCATAACTTCACCATCATAAAGGAGCATTCCGTTGCCATTAAAGCAGCGGAACTCTTCGAGGCTGTGGTTCTTGAAATTCTCAGGGTTATACCACGCCTGTTTTGAACCGCACATGAATTCCCACTGACACCATGTTGCAGCATTATATTTCCAGCAGATCCAGGCCTGACCGCGCATAGTAAGATTGTCAAGATCGATAAATGTAGAAGCACCGGTAAGGCCGTTTGTGTTTGACTCATAGACCATCGGACCATATATCCAGTCAATCAGTCCCTTGTTGCGATATTTCTCAACTGATGGGCGGTTATATGCTATCGTATGATAAATACATAGATCAACATGGGGTATTAGCATATCCATAGTTTCGTCATTGTATCCGCCATCTATTCTGAAAACAGCTTCAGGGAAATGCTTTTTCATAAAAACAGACCATGCAATCATTCTCTCATGATCTTCACGCTTATAGCATTCGTCAAGGGCATTGAAGAAAATCTGCAGCTGCGTTTTCTTTAAGTTAACCCTCTTTTCATCAATAAGATGCTTCCTAACCTCTTTGGCTGTTTTATCCCAAATCTTCCAGAAGTTTTCTTCACTGTCGCGCCTGGTATCCATAGGCCAGCCAATCTGCCCTTTTTTACCGCTGCAGTTAAATGGAAGCAGCAGATATTCCATCGGTTCACCGTAACCTGTACCATAATAGCCATGCTTTTCAGTGAATGCACTTCCGTCAAGATATTTCGATATGCGCTGATCGTATTGTGTCCAATCAAGTACGGGCTCATCGTTCTCAATTTTCAGTTCCGGTCTGTAGTAGCATTGATGCACTGCTATTCTATGTTTTTTGAGCACATGCTGATATCTTAGCTCTTTCTCATGTGACCATTTTTTAAATGCGCCTGTGAAAAGGTTTCCTTTCAGATTGTCTTCATTCGGTAAAGTAAAGGGCCAAACTGAGAGTTCTACAGGAATTTCAATAGTCGTTGAGTCTGTCGGCGACTTTATTGAAATAGTTGATTTGTAGACTCCATGCGCCTGATTTGGTGGTGTGTAAATATCAACCCATAAAACAGCAGCTTTCTGATTCGGAACTCGATTTGTGTAGTCGGGAATATAGAATGGAGGAGTAAAACCACCCCTGATCCCATTTGGGAATACTGGTATCAGTGCGTCAGGATACCAGCCCCTGCCTAACGTAGTTTTTTCATAACCGGATGATGGAACCTGAACTTCTACAAACCATTCTCTGAAAATCTCAATGCATCGTTCCGGTATCACGGTTTCACCGGTAAGAGGTGTCATAGAGACTTCAATTTTCTCATATTCCTTCTCAACCATAAGGGCAATCTGGAAAGAAACATACTCGTTACCGGCCGACTTAATTTTAACAGTCTCACCGTTCCAGACTGGATTTTTGTAAAGATAGTCAGCAGGGATAGTTTTGCTGTAAAGCTTAGGCTGATATTCGAAAAGTCTGATATTAATGGGGTCAAGCCGAACGCTATCCGGGAAAACGGTATATTTCATTTCAGAATCCCTTTCTTGATGAGCAGATTTTTCACCTTTCCACTCTCTTCTGACAGGAAAAAACGGGTAACGTAGAGAAGTGGGAGGAATAAGATAAACGCTGCAGATTTGTATATGAAAGATTTAATAAAAAGCGATGGAATATAAAGCAATGCAGCGATAAACACGACATGCAGTATTCGGTTCCATTCATACTTGATAAAGTATAGTTTCATAGAGATTGGATACAACAAAAGGGTCATTCCAGCATATGAAATCAGCGTGACAACTGCAGCCCCCTTTATTCCATAGTTGGGGATAGCATAAAAATTCAGCCCTACGTTAAGCACCGCTCCAAACAGGGTCACAATAGGAATTACCCAGGTTTTTTCTTTTGCATAAATACCCACTATCATATTGTAGTAGGCACCGCAGAAAGCGTAAGCAAGTAACAATATTGGTACAACAGTGAGTCCCGAACGGAAGGCAGGACCAATGAGCGTAAAGCCGCCAAAGGAAAGGGCTGCAATTTCATTGTAAAAGAGCCCCATAAAGAGAAAAATCAGCGCAGTTGTCAAGGTGTAATAGGTCATAACTCTGGCAAAAAGATTGGGGCCGCCCTCACTTTTAAGATTTGAGAGGAAGAAGGGCTGCCAGGCAGTTAAAAAGGCAGTTACCAGCATATACATTAGATTTGCAAATTTATAGGCTGCACTGTAATAGCCTGTTTCAGCCATATTCAGCCAGCGACTTATGAGGATTCTGTCAACAAGGTCAATTGCGATAACAAATACCAGATTGGGCACATAAGGGAGACCAAATTTTATCATGCCGCCCATTAGTTTTTTATGAATATGGAATTTATAGAGCCTTAAATATACCGGTAATCCTGCTAAAATCTGACAAGCTGATGCAACAATATTGGCTTCAAGTATAGCGTTTACATCCGTACGTTTCTTTATCAAAATAGAGTAAACACTAATACCAAAATAAAATACAACGTGAGTGAGACGTAGTCCCATATAGTACCCAGATCGATGTTCTGATTGCAATTCAGCAAATGGTGCATTTGCAAAGGCGTCAAG
>JAEUSG010000756.1 GCA_016788315.1 Fibrobacterota bacterium
ATTGCCGAAGAGGTGTATGGTTATTTCAAAGAAGACTACGGTTTCGAACTGCCTAAAAAGATGGAAATTATATTTGATGACGAAGATTACAGTAACGGTTGGGCATGGGCTTCAGCTAACACTATACGAATTTGGGTTTCAGGTCTAGACTTTGAAATGCGCGGGTTTAATAATTGGCTGCGTAATGTAATAGTACATGAGTTTGCACATATAGTCAGCATACAGGTAGGTCAAAAAACCAGATACAATATTCCCGATATCCGTTTTGGATATATGGACTATTTCAACGAACGGAATCAGGCAGGCTTCTTTAGTCTTTACTCGTTTGACATATTTCCAATGTGGTTTGCAGAAGGTATCGCTCAGTTTGAGGCGACAAGGCGCGGCAGTGACTCATGGGATACGCATCGCGATATGTTAATGAGGGTTAAGGCCCTGAACGACAAAATCCTGCCTTTAAATCAAATGAATATGTTTATCGGTCGATCAAAAGATTTTGAAGGCGGACCATATAATCAGGGTTTCTCGCTAGTACGCTATATATCTGAAAAATATGGATATGAATCTATAAAACGTATTTGTGATGAATGCCGTAAGTTTAAGAATTTGACTTTTGATATGGCGCTAAAGAGTGCTATTGGTGCAGGTACAGATTCGCTTTATCGTGAGTGGGTGTCTGCACAAAAGGTAAAATATAAGACAGTTGCTGATTCTATCGGGGTTGTTGTTGAGGGGGCAAAATTGTCGAAAGATTCAACAATGGATCTTGGCTTCAGAAATCTTTATCCCCGCTGGTCTTTCGACGGCAAAGAGCTGTTCTTTTTAAGTAATACCGGTCGTGATGGTGGCCGGGCAACTTTACATAAGTGGATTTTTTCAGATACCGTTAAAGAGGAAAAGAAGCGTTTTGAATCTGTATGGCCATTTGTAAATGATTTCTATACACTTGTTGATAGCGGCAAGAAAGTTGCCTCTGCCAGAGCAGGTAATAACCCATTTACCGGTGAAACGAATGTTGATGCAGTTGTAGATTCTATGATTGAATTAAACATGAAAGATATGCTTTCGCTAACCTTCAGTCCTTATCGTAAAACTGAAGATGGCACAAAAGCGAATAGGGTCACTTCTCATATAACTTATGAAGATCATATTCAACAGGCATCTGTCAGCAATAATGGAAAGTTGGTCGCAGTTGTTAGAAAAGAGAAAAACAAAAATTCTCTATTGTTGATCTCTAACAATGATATCAGACGACATAAATTAGGCAATCTTCTTACATCATTGCTATTTGGTGTTGAGCGTAATGCTGTCGTCAGTAAAAATAGCGAGACTCAATTGTTTCGCGACAATAAGAGTAATAATGACGGCTTTTTGATCTTCGGGCCGCGCTTTTCTCCGGATGACAGTCTGATTGTATTTGGTTATTTCAAAGATCGCGATATGAATATCGGCATGGTTGATCTAAAGGGTAATTTCAAAGAGCTGATAAGTTCACCTGCGGACGACCGTGATCCTGATTTTACCCCTGATGGTAAATATGTAGTCTTTTCATCTGATCGTTGCGGCATCTTTAATCTTTACAGAGTGGAATTGGCTACCGGGATTACTGAGCGCTTAACTAATGTCGCAGGTGGAGCTTTTCAGCCTGCTGTTTCTCCCGATGGCTCAAAGATTGCCTACTCAAACTATGACTCGTCAGGGTTCTCTGTTTATTTAACACCGAATGTACCGTTGAAATCCGATTCTGTTCGCGATGGTATGATGTGTAAAAAGGTTGAGCCGAAACCGATTCAGAATATCTCCTTTGTTCGGGAGCCACGGCCATACAGCCCCTTAATCAATAGAGTTCTCTTTATGCCTATGGTGATAGGAGAGGAGTTAACCTCGGCAACATTGGATGCAGATAAAGGCAAGTTTGGAGTCAAAGCTGGTGGATTGTTGTGGCTCTCCGACCCGCTTGAAAAGAATAGCCTAATTGCTCTCGGGCTACTGGAGTTCAGTAATGGGCTTGATATCGTTGGAACTGATCACGGACGCCATTTCTTCTTTAATCCTTCACATGATAAAGAGATGATGCTGCTCTTTGAGAACAAGTCTTTTTATCCGACGCTGTCTGTTTCATTGGCGAAATTTCTAATTGCTGATACAGGGAGTTTTTACAACTCATCTGAATATCGATATGCCAAAGATTCTTATCTGATTGATGTGCAGGATTATGCATTTGATGCAGCTATTCCGATCTTAGGTCCGACAAGGACACTTCGTGCTGGTATTAGGTATGCACAGCAGTCTGTTGATTTCTATGCAATGGATTATCCTTTCAAATATTCTTTTTATAGAACTCTAAATCCATTTGTTCAGTATACTTCTACTACCTTTGGCAACCCAATGAAGGGGTGGCGGCAGGAAGATGCAATAGACCCGCGCGGCAGTGTCTTACGTGTTAGATACGAATACTCGTCCGACCAGATACTGGTTGACGGTTCTTCGTGGCAGGAGTCGTTTACAATAGGCGATGGCGGGAAAATTATAGAAAAGTTTAGCGACAGTGTTCACAATCGATTGACGGTATCGTATGGTACATCCTTTGCAGCCCCTGTGCTGCCTGCGTTGACAGTTGGAGCCGAAGCTGCCGTGTCTATCGCAGACAGACCGGTAGATAAGTTTGTCTATCCTGGCATTTTCATGAACTCAATCCCTTTTCTTGAAAACAGTTCAAGGCTGACTTTTGAAGGTAGAAATACTGGTAAGGCAGCAGCTTTCTTGCGCTTTCCAATAGTAAAGCGCATTCGCAAGAGTACGGGTACAATTCTGTTCGACAAAATATTCGGCTCAGTTTTTGCAGAAGCTGGTGTGGCTACTGGCCTTGATCCTTCGTGGAAGGGGAGATCCGATCTGTCACAGGCCGCGCGTGAAGGCCGGTATGTTGATAGCTTGGTTGCCAGACTACCAAGAAATAGTGATCAAACGCGAGTTCCAGTCTTTTTTGCAGCTGATGACAGTTTAGGCATGGAACGGGCCATAGATAGTGTTGAAACAGCAAATCCGAATTTGATTTATCCGAATGATTCTCGACATGTTGTGTACAACTTGATTGATGCTGATACCGTTCACGGATTTATTAACAATTTCAAAACTCTTCTTGATGCCAATGTCCAAACAGGCTTTGGTGCAGAACTTCGTTTTGAGAATTATATCCTGCCAGGCTACCCACTCTTTTTGACTGTCCGTTATGCCTCAAAAACAACGCAGGGAGACGCTTTGGGCTCGTTAGAACGCTATTTCACCAACCTTCCCTGGAAGAACCCTGATGGCGTGTTTTACGTAAATGCCGGCTTCTCATTCGACAGCTGGATAACAGATCGTAATCCTGAGTACGGCCTTTCAAAAATATCTGCCATCAGGAAGAAACGCTAAAATCTTTTGAACCATCGTTTATCAAGTAGCGACTATAAGGGCAATTATGAAAACAAAAATTGCCATTATGACGCTACTGATTGCGGCGTTTGCAGCAATCCCTGTCTATTCTCAAATTGACTTTGCCCAAAAAGCGGAGCTAACGGGTATCATTGCAGATGCTTTCAATGAGCCGGACTCTATTATCAAAAGTACTTCTATCTCATTTGTTTTCAATGGAAAACCCAAGAAGTATTTTTACAACATTAACAAAGCTGAACGTAAACTGACAATAGAGTTTTATGAATCGAAAAAAGCTGACGGAGCTTCTCTTTATTTGACCGGTGCACCAGTAGTTTCGACAGTAATCAACAACGAAAAGTTTAATGTTAATGAAGGAATTGAAGGTTTATTGCCCGACAGACGTGACCTTATTCGTTGTGTGCTTGAACTTGACAAAGATGTTTATTTTGAAGAAAATGTCCATGACGACTTCAACGTTGTTACGGTCAAGTTGAAATGGAGTCTTCAACCTTTCAAAACTACACAGATAAAACCAGAACGATCCAGATGGAAGATAATTGGTGGTGTTATTGCCGGCGTTTCCCTGGCAACGGCTGGAATCTATGCTTACATTGTAGAGCCTCCACCGACTCCTCCTGATGATAACTGGACAAAAGAGCCAATAATGCCACAAAACTAACCCATTCATCCCCCCTTTTTTGCTCTGAAAAAAGGGGGGCAAGGGGGGTTAAGGCAATTACATTTTAATTGAAATCCTCCTGTTGAATCTATTATAATATCCTCTCGGATTTCAGATTCGTTTTAACATACCACCTTTAGGAGGATTCATGGCCAGCAAGTCCGTTAAATCTGCAAAAAAACCAGCAAATAAAGCAAAATCAGCCGCACCAGCAAAGGGTGCACCGAAAAAATGGAAATGGGTCTATTTCTTCGGCGGGAAAGTTTCTGAAGGCGCAGGATTACCAAAAGATATTCTTGGCGGTAAGGGGCAGGGCCTCGCCGAGATGGTCAAAATTGGCCTTCCGGTACCTGCAGGATTCACAATCTCAATCGACGCATGTGCAAAATACTACGAACTTAAGAGCAAGTTTCCAGCAGGAATGGAAGCTGAAGTTCTTGAAAATATCAAAAAGCTTGAAAAAGAGACAGGCAAAAAATTCGGCGATCCAAACGATCCGCTTCTTGTTTCAGTCCGTTCCGGCGCAGCACGTTCAATGCCAGGTATGATGGAAACTATCCTCAATCTTGGTCTTAACGATGTTTCAGTTGAAGGTCTTGCAAAAAAGACTGGCAACCCGCGCTTTGCTTACGACGGTTATCGCCGTTTCATCCAGATGTATTCAACTACAGCTATGGGTCTTTCAAAAGAGCCTATGGAAGAGATGCTTCATGAAACTAAGCATCGCCTTGGAATAAAGAACGATCCAGATATTCCAGCAGAAGAACTTAAAATCCTTTGCGGCAAATTCAAGGATTTCTATCGCAACAATATGAACGGTCAGGAATTCCCTCAGGATGCAGTTCAGCAGTTGTGGGGTGCAGTAAAAGCTGTGTTCGGTTCATGGATGGCTGAAAAAGCTGTAACATACCGCCGTGTTGAAAAGATTACAGATCTTGTTGGCACAGCTGTAAACGTTCAACAGATGGTTTTCGGAAACATGGGCGACACATCCGGTACAGGCGTCTGCTTCACACGCGATCCAAATACTGGTGAGAATATTTTCTACGGTGATTATCTTATCAATGCACAGGGTGAAGACGTTGTTGCAGGTATCAGAACACCACTTAAGCTTTCCACTCTTGATACGCAGATGCCTGTTGTTTACAAACAGCTTTGCGCAGTTCGCAAAACTCTCGAAAAACATTACAAAGAGATGCAGGATCTTGAATTCACAGTTCAGGAAGGCAAGCTGTTCATGCTTCAGTGCCGTACAGGTAAGCGTTCTCCAGCTGCAACATTCAAAATTGCTACAGACCTTGTTAAAGAAAAACACATCACTAAAGAAGAAGCTGTTGCACGCATACAGTCCGAAGATATCGAAAGACTCTTCTACCCTGTTATCAATCCAGCAACAGACAAGAGTGAACTTAAAGCCAAAAAACTTGCATCCGGAATCAATGCAGTACCTGGCGCAGCTACAGGCCGCGTAGTATTCACAGCTAAAGAAGCTGAGGAATGGGCAGCCGGCGGCGAAAAAGTTATCCTTGTACGTAAAGAAACTTCTCCTGAAGATGTTGGCGGTATGCACGCAGCTCAGGGTATTCTTACAGAAACTGGCGGTAAAACTTCTCACGCAGCAGTTGTTGCCCGCGGTTGGGGAAAATGCTGTATCGTAGGTTGCGACAGCATCAATATCAACTACGATGCAAAAAGCATGGTTGTAAACGGTCAGACAATCAAGCAGGGTGACTACATCACTCTTGATGGTTCTATCGGCGATGTTTATAATGGTGAATTTGCACTTGTTAAGCCAACTCTTCCAGAGTCTTATTACACTGTAATGAGCTGGGCTGATAAGATTCGTCAAATCAAAGTACGTACAAATGCTGATACTCCATACGATGCTCAGAAAGCTATCGAAATGGGTGCTGAAGGTATTGGTCTATGCCGTACAGAACATATGTTCTTCGATACAGAAGAACGTCGTCTTGCTATTCAGGAAATGATTGTTGCCGAAACGCTCGAA
>JAEUSG010000771.1 GCA_016788315.1 Fibrobacterota bacterium
AGTTAACTATTCCTGCGTAAAAGAGTGGAATCAGCGTATTCAAAAGACAGCTAATCATTACAACACGGCCAACACTATTCCATGTTTTACAGATATCTATAATGATTCTGCAAACACACATACACTTGTTTGGAACGGCCAGACTCATTACGGTGTAGCTGTTGAGTGGCAGATTGATCTCTGTAACCGTGTAGGGGCGGATCTATGGATTAACATTCCGGCAACTGCCACCTCTGATTTTGAGCGTCAGCTTGCTCTTCTAATTAAAGCCCAGTTGGATACATCACTTAAAGTTTATGTTGAGTGGGCAAATGAAGTCTGGAATTGGAATTTTTCAAGCACTGTATATGCCCGCAATATGGCAGATTCTTTACGCCTTGATACTCTTAACTACGGCGGTGCATATATGCTGCCGTGGCGTGCCTATACGGTGTACGCTTCGGTAAGGGCTTTTGAGCAGTTTGAAAATGTGTTTGGGAAAAACAGTCCACGGATTGTCAAGGTTATTGCCGGACAGGTAGGATATCACTGGAATGGTTACGATTATAATCACATGGTAAATGGCGACCTTGCTGCACTTAATAATCGTATTGTTAATCCAAATAGCGTTTCAATTGATGCTTATGCCATGGCACCATACATGGGAGGCTCCACGATAGCCGCTCAGCGCGCGGCTCTGAGCGGCGACGCGCAATACATGAGATGGGCAAAGAACAGTCTGAATGGCACATCCATCAAACTTATCTGCTACGAAGCTGGAGCAGACAACTATCCGGATCAGACTTTGGTATTAACGCGAGACATTGCGCAGGAACAGCTGAATTTTGATTATCTTGCCATGCTTGACGACTATTGTCAGGGACCGGTTAATCAGTATTGTATGTATGGTGGATGCTGGGGGCTTAAAAATTATCCCGGCGAATCAGAAGCAAACGCACCCAAGTGGAGAGGCTGGCTTAATTATTGGGGCGGTTTTTCAGTTAAAAGCGAAGAACCGGGACGAACTGCTCTTATGTCTAGCCCATCATCACCTTCTGGATTCTCTCCAAATCCGGTTTCAGGCTGTTTGAATATTGTTTTACGCAAACATGAAACAGCAGATTTGAGAATTATTGATATCAAGGGACGAGTACTAATTAGAAAACGTATAATCGGAGGCACTAACCGGATATCTCTATTGCAATATCCGACAGGTGTTTACATCTTAGAAATTGACAAAAAGGCGACAATAACCAGAGAAAAGCTTGTTGTTCTATAATACATGTGTATTGGAAATCTTAATTTTCCGCCCACTCTATTGATTCCGGTTCGTAAAGATAGAGGTGGCCGTTGTCACTGTTCTCGCCAGTCATGAACGAACCATTCTTCAGCTTTATCATCGGAGCCATTTGAAATGGAACCCACTTGTTTGTTGTTTCCTTGAAATATGCTTTGAACTCAGGAAAGGCTTTGTGTTCGCCAGTCTTTGTGTTGAAGGCAAACAATGTTGATGAAGCTTTTTCAGATCCGGTGAACCCGTAAATAATGCCATCTTTTTCTACAAGGCTTCTGATGTTGCCGGTTCTTGATGTAATACCAAGAGGTTTGATTGATCCTTTTGCCGGGAAAAACTCAAAAATCTTTCCGTCAAGAAATGTTCCACCGAAAATCCGTCCTGTCTGGCTTTTTACAAAAGCTGTAACCGCATCGTAGTCCTGACCTCCAATTTCGGTCGGAGTTACCGCTGTTGCCAATGTTGTAATCTGATTTGTAGATGGAGTGTATTTGAACAGTTTACCCTTTGATGCATAACCGTATACAAAACCGGAGTCGTCCACCACAAGCGCAGTAGGAGCGCGTCCGATATAGCGGTTACGCAAAATGGTGAGACCTCCAAGGTCTCCGGCTTTATTTGTCTTTTTGTCAGCAGTTGAGTACGAGAAAAAAACAAGTCCTGGTGTTGTTATGCCATAGATTACAGCGCGTTTGCTGTCTATTGCAAGGGCTGTGATGCCTTCCCCCTGGAACTGAACACCAAGATCTTCAATTTTCATATTTGAAGGTTCCGGTTTAAATCTGAAAAGGTGGCCTCCCGCATATGCGCTTGCCTTGATCTCCTTAACGAGTGCGTAATCAAGAACGTTCTGTCTGGAAGTAGAACCATAGATGTATCCATCGGCTGCCGTTACTAAAGCAGTGATTGCCATTTCACCCTTTACGCTGCCGGATAAAGGCCATACATATGAAGGTGGAACGCTCTTTTTGTTTTGATCATAGCAGACGATCCATGGTGTGTTCCCCTTCACTACTCTTGTTCCAGCAAAGACAAAAGAGTTGTCCGCTTCAGTTAAGCAGGTAACAGCACTTTCTCCATGAGGGATTTTACCCGTATAAGATTCGCTGGCTGCAGGTTCGCCCAGGTGAAACACTGTAAACCCGTTAAATGGTTTACTTTTAGCAGATGCAAGAGCTGCTGTGAAAAGAAGTGCAAATGCGGATTTTATGATTATTGATTTCATGGTATGTTCCTACAGTTTCTTTGTGTTAATCTTAATCAGAAAGCAGCGTTTCTGTCCTTCTACTACGGGACCATAATCACCGGAATCCCAGAAACCGCAGAAATAGATATTGCCCTTGCTGTCTGTTATGCTATGGCCATAAACCTGGTGAATGCGCGGGTCAAGGTTAATACGCTTTATCTCTTTTTTCTGTTCAATGTCATAGATTAGAAGGTATCTGAATCTTTTATCGAAATTGTCCTCTTCAATGGATGTGCAGATAGTGTAAATTTTACCGTTGTAATAATTGAGACTGCGTGCCATAACCTTCTTGTCGGCTGGAAAGAGGTTGCCCAGTTCTTCTGTACTGCCGGCACCATTTTTTTCCGGGTAGTATCTGCTTATTATACCGCTGTAAGCATTGTAGCCAACTATGAAGGATGAATCGGCGGCGTATGCTATCTGAGATGGACCCGTGTTCGGAGCGCCAAAAGGCCTTACGCCAAGATATTCAATAGAATCTTTTGCAAAATTGTAGCGTACAAGTTCTCCGATTTCTGTGGAGGAATATATGTTACTCCATTTGTCGGCAAACATCGTTCTTATAACTTTTTCGCCGTTAATCCGGCCAAGATTTTTCAGGTTGTCGTTGTTGATGTCATATTTGTAAAGATTGCATTCCGGAGAGGTTGGGAAATATAGAAGACCGTTCTTCTGATCCAGAATAAGCGCCTTTGTTCCACCCATTTTTTTTGCCAGTCCAAGGCCTTTAACCTCTTTTGTCTCAGGGTTTATTGCCGCAAGAAATCCTCCTGCGTAGCCTTCGTCAAAATGGCCGTATAGTAATCCTTCCGATTCGTCGCCGGCGTCAGTTCCAAAATAGACCAGACCATCTTTGCTGTACTGAAATAGGGGAGTGTGCACTTTTGGCTGGCGTTGTGAATGGAACCGGTTGTGGAAATGGTTTTCCATCCGACCCAAAAAGAATAGTTTGCTGTTTTTTGTGTTGTATTCATAAACCGCAGCATCAGTCATATGGTCGCAGGTAACAACATATATTAGACCCTTGTCTGTAATGCCAATGCTTCCCCATGCGGAGTTAACATTTTCAAAGCCATAGGTAAGGGGGATGTATGATACTCCATCCTTTTCTGTAGCATCAACTGGAATCTCTTTGTAAAAACGGTTGTCGATTGCTGCTGTAACTGATAAGACTAGTAACGTCAGCAGAATAAGCAGAGCTATTTTCAATTTCACTATTTGCTCCTTTTAAGTTGTTTAGCGTGAAAGATAATAAACTGTTTGTGCAGATTGTCAGTACGTGCAGTTTCTCTTTCTTAGATGATCTCAACAGGAAGATAATGAACTTTGGGTTTTTGTGCGGTTTTTTCTATGATTTCGCATAGCAGATCGGCAGCCAGTTTGCCCATCTCCTCATTGTCCCAGACGCATTGGTAAACCTTCCGCCCGTTTATAGTCAGAAAATCTGTTTTGTTGGAAAAAACTACCATGTCTCTAACCCGATCCTTAAGAGAATGGTCAGTTTCACAAAGAGCCCTGATTATTTTGTAGTAAGCTGGAGAGGCGCAGATATATCCGGTGTATAGTTCATTTTCCAGTATGGCGTTTGTTACATTCTTTTTAAAAGTAGGAATGTCATGTTGTGACAGGAAGCAGGACTTAATGTTTTTCAATCTGGTTTTTTTTGCGGTGTGCTGAATTGCATCCCACCAGAGCAGGTGGTCAGGATCGTTCGAACGGGTTTTAAAATGATAGTTTCCAAAAAAAAGTATCTGTTTGTGACCCAGTTCCAATAATTTCCCTGTTGCTATTGAACCAGCTTTAAAATGGTCTGTTGTCACCTGGTCAACAACAAGATTATAATCAAGGAAATCGGTACAGACGAATGGCAGTTTCGTCTGCTTGATAGCTGCATAAATTGCCGGTTGATAAATAGCGTTAACTATGAATCCTGAAACTCCCTGAGCATTTATTTCTCTGAAATATTCGTCGGGGGTTCGGGAATCGATGGGTATAGGAATTAACCGTTTGCCATTCTTCTTAAGGTGTTTTTCGGCCCCATAAAAACATTCTCCCAGGAAAGTAGAATATGCAAGAGCAGCATAAGAACCCCGGAAAAGGAAACCTATTCTTTGTGCTTTCTGAATTTGAAAATAGCTCTCTTTTGAATAAGGTTTTACAAAGGTGCCTTTAGACTGAACTCTTTGTATCAGCCCTTCATTAAGAAGAAGCTGCATCGCACGAAAAACCGTTGTATGGCTTACTCCATATTGTGCTGCAAGTTCGAGAGTATTGGGGAGTTTTTCATTTTTACGTAAAGCCCCCGTTTCAATCTTTTTTGAAATTAATGAGTAAAGTTCCAATGTTTTCATAAATCTCTTATAAATCTACATAAATATTTGAAAATATTAAAGAAAAACTGTTATTAAACGATTTATAGACCAAATAAGTAATGCTGTTTTTAGAGACTAGCCGTATATTAAGCTTGTACTTAAAAAGGGAGAATGAACATGAAATTTCTTAGCATCAAACTGTGTATCCTTTTATTGGCGGTCGTTAGTGTGGCGCTTGACGCTGCTGTAACAAATCTGCAGGTTAAATTTCGTGCTGGTAAAACTTACATTACCTGGACTGAAGAGGCGGGCGCAGGTAAGAGTTATAACGTATATCGCTCATCTTCTCCGATAACAAGCGTGTCAGGTTTAGCGCCGCTTGTAAATGTTCCCGATAGTTCAAGTTACGATAAACGGTATGGTATTTATCATGTTATTGAAGATACCGGGAAACTCCTTACTGATAGTACAGGGCTTTTTGTCTATACTCCAAAGGTAAATGCTACAGTTTATTACGCTATTACTGTTGTAACCGGGGTGGTAGAAAACAATGCGGTTGTTTCTGGACAAAATACCCTTGATGCTGGTGTTAGTGAGGAATATTGGAAATGGCCACTGGGTGTCCTCAGGAAAAAACCATATACACAAAGTTGTAACACCTGTGAGGAATATGCCTTTTTCTATTGGATGGATTATTTTGACTGGCCGAACAAGCGCGATTATTATGGAGATTGGTATTATATCGTTAAACATCCAAATATCATTGGTAAAAAGAATCTTCCTGTTGAGATATATCTGAAAGGGTGGAACTCTTCAGATGTAGGGCTTCCTTACGAAACCGGAAGTCCAAACGGTGTTATCATGCTTAATGTTTTGGATAGAGCGATACAGCCTGAGGGTCAGAGTTTCTGGTATGGTGTTTCAAATAATTACGGAATACATGCTCCGCAGCCGGGCGATACAATTGTCAATTATACGGAAATGAGAATAGTTGCATATCTGAAGGCTCTTGCCAATGATTCACGGTTTTCAGTTGATACTAATCGCTTTTATTTAACCGGTGGAAGTATGGGCGGAATGGGTACTACTAATATGGCTATGCACTGTCCGGATCTTTTTGCAGCACATAGACCATACATCGCATTTTTAAGCGTAGCAGACCATAAAGAATTTCCGCAGCTGCCTTCCTGGGACTTTCCGGTTTATTACGGTAATTATTCTCAAAAGCTTACAGCACGTAATGGAATCAATATCTATAAATGGATGAATCCGACATGGGTGGCATCGCAGAATATTGGTTTTGATTTCCCTCCTATAATAAACTGTAACGGTTCAATAGATGATCTTTGTCCACCTTATTGGCATGCGAATCTACTGCAGACATTAAACAAAACGCGTCATGGTATTTGGGGGAAATGGGTTAAGGTTGGACATAATGGTAATCCAGCTTTGTGGGGCGAGGCTGTGCCAGGCGATTACTACCGCTTCAAGAAAAATGAATTGTATCCAGCTTTTTCAAATGCAACACAGAACGACAACTATGGCCATATAGATTCTGTTTCAGAATTCGGCTGCCCATATAAGCCTTCAGATTTTACAAGTACAGATACAGGGATGGTAAACGGTTATATTGATTGGACTTCAGAACTTCACAAAATGGGGCTGCCCAATGATAGTTTAATTGATTGCGCAGATTCTATTTCCATAACATTTAAATCGTCAAGGGCAAATACTAAAGTAGATATTACTCCTCGGAGACTGCAGAATTTTAAAGCTGTAAAGTTTAGTTCATATTCCTGGAGAAATATTGATGTTGTGACTGGAAATACATTGGAAAACGGTGTAGTTTCCGCAGATAGCTTTGGATTAATTACCGTTCTTCAGTTTTCTGTTTCAGCAACCGGAAATAAGCTGATTGTAAAAAAACAAGGTGCATCTGTATCAGATAGCAGAAATCTTGTCTCTTCATCGCTTACTTTGTCAACGCTCCCAAATCCATTCAGCAAATCCATTCAGTTGAAAATAGCAGGCACAATAGGCAGCACAGATTTGAAATTAAAAGTCTATAATATCAACGGCAGAGTTGTATATCAGCATACATTTAGTAAAACAGTTGGTAATGGAGAACTCTCTGTTGCATGGAATTGCCGTGACAATAAGGGGGTTATGCAGCCTGCTGGTTCATATCTTGTGAAACTTGAAGGAGCCGATAAAGTTCTTTCCAAAGTAGTGCATCTAATGAGATAGTCATCAGTTGCCGGATTTTGTCTACTGGCTTGCTTTGGCTAGCATTGAACGATAAATCTCTTCTGCGTCAGGAGGAGATTTTTCAAAATCAGGTGCAGTCAAACCAAGACCCTCACATTTGAATGAATGATAATGGTGGTAGGGCAGCAGATCAATTTTTTGAATAGCTGTATATTTTTTCGCCAGTTCTGCTATATGTTTAAAATGAAGCTCTGTGTCGTTTACGCCGGGGATTATCGGACATCTTAAGATTATTTTAGCTCTTCTGCTGTTTAGCAATTCCAGATTAGCAAGAATGAGTTCGTTTGGAACACCGGTCCATTTTTTGTGTTCAGATGAGTCACCATGTTTGAAATCATAGTGAAATACATCGACCAATGGCGCTATCTGTTCGAGTTTTTCCTTTGAGATAAAACCTGTTGTGTCGAGACAGGTGTGTATGCCATTCTGTTTAAATGCAGTTAATAGTGCTTTTGCAAATTCATACTGGAAGAGCGGTTCACCGCCGGAAAGTGTAACGCCTCCTCCGGACTGCTCAAAGAATGGCCTGTCTTTAATTACTTTAGCAACTATAGATTCAACAGACATCAATTCGCCGTATGTTCGCGTTGAGCCATCTATGTTTTTAAAGATCTGTGGCTCCGGGCTTATAGATTCAGGATTATGACACCATTTACAGTTTAAGGGACATCCCTTTAAAAATATTGCAGTTCGTATACCTGGACCATCGTTAAGAGATGATGTTAGTATGTCAACTACAAGACCGTCCATTTTTAGTAGCTAGTCCTTGAAAGTATTTCATTTTGAAGGTTTTTTGACAATGCTACAAATCTTGCATTCCATCCGCCAATCCGAACCATAAGGTTTTTATACTTTTCAGGATTTTTGATAGCCTCAAGTAGTTCTTCTCTGCTTGTGCAGGTAATCATAAGCTGAGTACCGCCCAGATTGAAAAAAGTTGAAATATATGCTTTCATTGCAGGAAGGTTTTCCTCAAACATCTTACGGCTTATGCGAAGCTGCTGGGAACAGCCGGCATTGTATGATGGCTCAACTTTTGACAAAGAGGATAGTAGAGAAGTCAGTCCTTCGGTATCATTGCCCTCTGTAGGTGCATTACCATTACTCATTGGCGCTCTGCTTAATCTGCCGTCACAGGACGCACCCGTCTGGGCGCCTAATGTAACATGGTTTTCTGAATTGACATACACAGGCAGGAAGGAGTCAAGACCATTTGGCTTTGCAACTTTCTTTGCATTGATACCTATCTGACGGGCAAGCTCTTTAACTTTATTGTCAATCTCGCTTATGTTGTTACCGAACTTGGATACCGCACGAACCTCTTTTCTCTCTTCTTCAAAACCGCTGAAATTCGCCAATATCATTTTTTCTACAGTTTCGGCTGAAAGACTCTTTTTATTGAATACCAGTTCTTCTATAACATAAAGGCTGTCTGCTGCATTGACAAGACCGAATACTTCAACTGCTGCACCTCTGATACGCACACCCCCATCTAGCAGAGATCTGTTTCTTTCAATGCAGTCATTGTATGCAAGGCTCAGAAAAAGAGAGTCATGATCCTTGTTTGCGGCAACGTAGGTGATGTTTTCAAAATCGGCTACTCTGTTCAGGTAACCATGTAAAGCTTCGATATAATCGTTATAGAATTCTTTGTAGCTTGTATAATCCGAAAGAGATTTTCTTTTCTGATCATAAGGTTTACCTGATAGATCATCAATGCCGCCGGTTATGCAGAGATTAAGGACTTTAACCAGATTCAGCATTCCGTTCGGAGAACCTATGCTTATTCCGTCAAGGACATATTCACCGCAACCGAATTGTACATAGCGGCTTCCTGATGCTTCATCAACATCATATGCCTGCATTGCACCAGGAACATTTACATCATCATTATATATGAAAGGAGAGACCAATCCTTTGCCGATAAGTCTGTATGCTTCCGAGAGCAGATTGTCGTTCATTCCTTTGTATGTTCTAAGAGAGATAACAGGAAGGAGATTGCTGTGCCGTTCGAATGCTTTAAGACAAATAAGAGCAAATGCATCGCTTTCCTGAATGTTCGATCTGTCTTTGCCGCCTAGAACAATTCTGTGATTTTGAATTTGGCCGAAGTCCATCATCAGCTCATAGCAGTTTTGCATTAAGGCAATTGCTTCCTCTTCAGTTATTCTGCCAGTTTTGAGATCTTCAGCATAAAATTTGCTTAGATAGCTGTCCATGCGTCCGTAATTAATCTCATTAGACAAAAGAGCGTAAAGCCATGCAAGCTGAATGGCCTGATGCAGGGTAGCGGGGGCTTTTACAGCAAGATGGTCAAGAGTGTTGGCAATTTTGTCAAGATTTGGATTTGAATAACCATTTTTCTTTAATTCTATCGCCTGATTTTTATAGTGCAGCATGGTTGCACAAAACAGATCCAGAGTCGCCTCCAAGCCATCAAGAAACTCTGTCGGCTCATTCTGCTTTAATGCTGCAATTTTTCTTGTTTCAATCTCTTTTCTTAGTCCAGGAACACCAAGCGAAACGAGTTTGTGGAAATCGATCATTTCACCTGAAATTCTTACAAGGCCGTAAATTGGTGCTGATTCCTCGAAGTAGTCGTATGAGAGTTTCTTCCGTCCAGATTCTGTGTATATCTCTTCGATGATTTCCCGTGTTTCATTTTTTTCCCAATATGACCGCATGTATTCAATGTTCTGCAATGTTTCAGGATCGAGAGGTGTTTCAAGTTTTTTTAAGTCCTCCGCCATTCTATCTCTTGCAAAATAGTAGCCCAGAACAAATGTCCGCAGTTGGACAGAGTGTGTTGCAAAACCTGCATAAGGATATCTTATGGTGCCTGCAAAGTGATCGTTGGGACCAATTTGTTTTAAAGCAGCCGGAAATAGCGTCTTATTACATTGAACTTCTCTTTTCGTTTTTGAAGACCTGGCATTGGCTTCATGCGTTTTTGTGAATTTTATTGCCAGATTAAGCCGTTCAACTATTTCTATTTGTTCTTTTTGATTATTTATCATTTAGTAGCCCCTTTTTGCCATTGTTGGCTATTTCATGGTAAATATATACAGTATTGCTCTTTTAGGGTATGGTTGTTATAGTGATTAATTTGTATAAAATGATTATAATGCACTGCCCTGAAAACTTTTTCTTCTTCTGAATTCCTCTTCCAGTTCTCGCCTTATTTCACTTTTATTGAGGCACCATTCCGGCGCAATGATGTACTCTTTCGGTGCGTCACCGGAAATCCGTTGAACAGCTATGTGTTTTGGGGTGTTCTCCAGAAAGTCAGCTGCCATTGCAACATGTTCAGCCATTGTAGGTATGTGCAGTCTTCCGGCATGGAATTCAGTTTCCATTGGAGTATTCTTAAGAACATGAAAGCTGTGCAGCTTTATGGAATGATAATTT
>JAEUSG010000174.1 GCA_016788315.1 Fibrobacterota bacterium
CCCCGTCTGTTTTCATAAAGGTTTTCAATAATCATGGTCCAGGCGCTTGCATCGGTATCAAGCAGAGTTCGTAATGGGGCAACTGACTCTTCAGGCAGAATGTCGTCGGCGTCGAACCAGATTATGAAGTCGCCCTGCGCCTCTTTGATTGTGCTGTTTCTGGCATCCGCAAAATTGTTATTCCATGGAATATTTATAACCTTCGCACCGCATGCTGATGCTATTGCAGCAGTATCATCAGTCGAACCAGTGTCGGCAACAATGATTTCATCGACAGCCGGCGAAATGCTCCGAAGGCATTTTTCAATGGTTTTTGACTCGTTTTTTACGATTAGTACAGCACTAAGTTTTGGGGCTAATTCCTGCATAGTTTCAATATACTATATTGGTTTAAATCACATTTAATATGAGAGGCTATATGGATAAGGAATTACTCGAAAAACTAAAGAAAGAGATTGAAAAAGTTTTACCTGATGTGAAGTCTTTCAGGCACCGTTTGCACGAAGAGCCGGAAGTGGCATTGGCAGAACATCTGACACAGCAAAAAATACTGAAATTTATCGACACTCTTCCCCTTGATTTACATAAGCCATATATTGGGACAGATGTAGTTGCAGATCTTAGTGGTAAAACAGACCGCATGGTTGTTCTGCGTGCAGACATAGATGCGCTACCTATGACAGAAGAAACAGGTGCAGATTATTCATCAAAAATAAAGGGAATGATGCACGCATGCGGCCACGATGGCCACACCGCTATTTTAGCCGGTACCGCTCGTGTTTTGTCTGCATTGCAAAAAGAGCTTCCAGTTAGTGTTCGTTTTGTCTTTCAGCCAGGTGAAGAGCGTGTTGCAGCGGGGAAAAAGCTTGTTGCGGCAGGTGCGCTTGGCAATGCAGAGGCTGCATTTGCCCTTCATGGCTGGCCTGGTCTTCCGGTTTCAGCCATACAAAGTAGAAGCGGTGTCTTTTATGCGGCAGGAAGCAGTTTTGCTGTTGATATTATAGGCAAAGGGTGTCATGGCGCCAAACCGGAAAATGGAATTAATCCTATTCCCATGGCAGGAAAACTTGTGCATGAGCTTTATAAAATTCATCAGCGAGAGCACAGTAAAGATGGCAGCGTGATCACAGTTTGTGTTGTTAATTCGGGTACACTTTCCAATATCATTCCAGACAAAGCTAGAATTGCAGGTACAGTTCGCTTTCTCGAAGAAGCAAGAGGTGATGTTCTTGAGAAAATGATAAGAGATGCAGCGGCAGAAGCTGTTGCCGGAACCGGAGCAACAGCCGTTGTAGAATACACAAATTTTTATGACATGCCTGTAATTAATTCAGAGGATGGTTACCAGCGGATTAAAAAAGCTGTTGCATCTGTTTTGCCATCTGGAAGCTTTGTTGAGGCAGAAGCCCCGACTATGGGTAATGAGGATTTTGCCTTCTATCTTAAGGGTAGGAAGGGCGCTATGATGGGGCTTGGTCAGGGGAAAGATCGCGCTGTACTCCACAATGCCCATTACGATTTTAATGATGATACTATTGCAACCGGAATATTGATGTTCTGCACATTGATTTTAGAATATTAAGAAACTCTTGGAGAAGAATATGCACGATAATGCAGTCTGGGTGCCTTTTGATTTGCTCGAGTCTTTTATGGTAGATGTTTTTAAGGGCGTCGGTGTTCCTGAAAACGATGCAAAAACCTGTGCCGAAATACTGATAACATCAGATAAACGGGGGATAGATTCTCACGGGTTTGGCAGATTAAAACATATTTACATTGATAGAATAAGAGATGGGCAGATTAACCCAGTTACAAATCTTGAAGTTGTTAGAGAGGCTCCGGCTACTGCTGTAATTGATGGTCATAATGGCATGGGTCAGGTCATAGGTAAAAAAGCGATGCAGCTGGCCATTGACAAAGCTAAGAAATATGGAATCGGTATGGTTGCAGTTCGTAATTCCAACCACTATGGTATTGCAGGTTATTATACACTTATGGCTGCTGAGGCAGGCATGGTTGGTTTTACAGGCACAAATGCCCGTCCTTCTATCGCTCCAACTTTTGGCGTTGAAAACATGCTCGGGACAAACCCGATAACCTTTGGACTCCCAACTGATGAAGACTTCCCCTTTGTCATAGATTGCGCTACTTCGGTTACACAGCGTGGTAAAATTGAGGTCTATGCCCGTCTTGGTCAATCGCTGCCGGAAGGATGGGTGATTGGTGAAGATGGAAAATATAAGACCGACAGCGAGCAGATACTTGTGGATCTTGTAAAAGGGTCTGCGGCGCTTGTTCCTCTTGGAGGAATGGGTGAGGAAACAGGCGGTTATAAAGGTTACAGCTATGCAACGGTTGTTGAAATTCTATCCGCTGCTTTACAGAACGGTGCTTTCCTTAAGGGATTGCTTGGCTTTGCAGATGGGAAGAAAGTGCCTTATAATCTCGGCCATTTTTTCATAGCCATTAACATTGAGGCATTCACTGAGCTCGCTGAATTCAAGAAAACAGCAGGGCAGATATTGCGTGATTTGAGAGCCAGCAAAAAGATGCCGGGACAGGATCGTATTTTCACTGCTGGTGAAAAGGAATATGAGATTTGGCTTGAACGGAAAGATAAGGGGGCACCCCTTGATTCTGTTGAAGTGAAGCAGATAAAGCAGCTCCAGGAGGAGTTGGGGCTTAAGGGCAAGAACGTAGAGGCTATAAATCAATTGTTGCTTGTTTGAAATAAACCCACCTGCCTCGACAAACTCGGCACAGCGCCTTGCCCCTCCCTTTTTCCCAAAACGGAAAAAAGGAGGGGCGCATGATTTAAAACATTCATCCCCCCTTTTTTGCTCTGAAAAAAGGGGGGCATGGGGGGTTCGATAGTTAAAAAATCAAATGACAGAGAGTTAGTGTAGGCGTTTTAAGAGATCAAGAATATTCTCGCCGAGATTGCTCATTGTGGTCAATCCCTCTTTGTCATTCTCCACCTCGCCGGCGGCGCCGCCGAAGCCCAGGTTCCAGTAGGTTGAGCCGGGTGTTATCATTCCGTTTATCTGGAAGAAATAGTTGAGCTGCGCTAAAGTGAAATTGTGTCCCGCTCTTCGGGCAGAAACCACAGCAGCACCTATCTTTCCTTTGAGGTGCTGACGCTGTGTTCCTCTGATGGCATAACCGGCTCTATGAAGTACAGCCATTATTTCTGGCGTTGCTGAACCAAAATATACGGGGGAGCCTATGATGATTGCATCTGCATCAATCATCTTCTGAATGATTCCCTTAAAGTCATCACGTGTTTCCATTACGCATCGTGGAGATTCAGGCGGCTCTTTGCGGCATCCCGTGCAGGCTG
>JAEUSG010000848.1 GCA_016788315.1 Fibrobacterota bacterium
GTTATTTGCGGTAGAGCCTTCGTGTCCGTTCACCTGCGCCCTGTGTCCACTCACTCGCATTGCTCGTTCGGGCACAGTTCGCAGGTTCTCGGCACTTCGGCACAAATAAAGTTGGCAACTTCGCCATACCTGAACGTTGTACGCCATGTCTGGTTGGGCAAGACAGAAGAGAAAATGCAAGAAGAAGCACCCGCAAAGGCAACGCCAACCATCGTGGTTGGCTTAGAAAATAACAAGGCAATTAAAACGGAATTTTGATACAATGAATTTCATTATAGACATTGATGGAACATTAATGAACAGTATGGGTGCAAACTTAGATTCTATCGAATTCATTAATACGTTGAAAAAATCTGGATATAATTTTGTTGTTTCAACAAATTCGATAAAGTCACCAAGAGCTATTAGCCAACGTCTAATTGATGCCGGAATTGATATAAAGGAAAACCAGATCATTACACCGATTTGTGCAATAAACACCTTTATAACCGCCAACTCATACCAAAAAGCACTAATTGTAGGAAGCCAACTTGAAATCGATCAAATCGAAATCCAACAAGAAAATCAACATCCAGATGTTATAGTATTTCTTGATTTCGAAAAAGAAAACTATTCCTTTAGTAACTTACAAATGATTTATTCTCATATGCAAAAAGGGATTTCTGCTATCACTGCATCGAATTCACTCTTTTATTTTAGAAATGGTAACAAAACTCTTGATACCGGTTCCTTTGTAAAACTTTTTGAAAATGCGACTAATCGCCAGGTCATAAACCTAGGAAAACCTTCTCTTGAATTCTTTCAAAATTGCTTGATGAAATTGCAGTCTCAGCCATCTGACGTGATTGTTATTGGTGATGATTGGAGTACTGATATACTTGGTGCATTCGAATGTGGTTGTATGTCACTACTTTTGAAATCAGGTAAATATCAACAAGGCGATGAATCAAACTGTAAACCAACGAGGACAATTTCAAAACTCATGGAAGTGTTTAATGTTTGAAAAATGCATAACCTCAAACGTCCTGTTTTCGGTTATAAGACAGCGGGTGCTAAGAGAAAAAAATAAATACATTCAAAGGCAGCCCAACCAGAAACAGCGTACAACAACGGTATGGCGGTTCGGGCGCTCCCGTCTGCTAATGCGCCTTCCTCAGAGTCGCGCCCTCACCCAAATTGCCAAAGTTATTTGCGGTAGAGCCTTCGTGTCCGTTCACCTGCGCCCTGTGTCCACTCACTCGCATTGCTCGTTCGGGCACAGTTCGCAGGTTCACGGCACTTC
>JAEUSG010000005.1 GCA_016788315.1 Fibrobacterota bacterium
CAAAAGAGCGGGGTTTTCCACTCAAATGCGAATTAGGGCCCTACATCGGGAGTGGCAGCAAATATCTTGGATGGGCCGGTGTTATGCGCGAAACCGATATTCGCGAGCGGATTCATTCGGGCAATTGGGATTATGTTGTTCTCCAATTTCCATTTGCTGCCGATGAAATTGCCACGTTTGTTCAATATGCGGGGCAATTGATGGACACTATAATTTCAGTCGGTGCTATTCCGGTTATTTTTGATTGTTGGCCTGTTAATTGGAACCCGCAAGCCGCTGAATTTACCAGACAGGCAATGGCAATGGCAAAGAGTAAGGGAGCCCTTTTAATGCCTGTCAATGCTGCATTTAGAGCAGTCAGGGGTTTGCAACCGGACATATCCTTATATTTGGATTGGATACATGCGGCTCCAGCGGGAGGTTATTTAGCGAGTCTGGTTTGTTATACTACACTTACTGGACAAAGTCCACTTCGACTCTCCAATCTGTACAGCCTCGATTCCGGTGTTTTAGGGTTTTTACAAATAAAGGCATGGGAAATCGCAATGGCTGATTCCGTTTCCATGTTGCGACCTGCATGGAGCGACACTGCTCCACAACCTGCCGCCATCAAAATATTGCTTGATAGCGATTCAATACCACAGTTTTTGAGAAAAAGGGTGTCAGTGGCAACCAGATATTCGAACGGCATTATCGACACCTCTTTCTATGCCGTGTTCAGTTCATCAAATCCAGAATCATTGATAGCAGTTTACTCGACTTTGACGGCACAATCACCATGTAACTCTTTTATCTCGGCTGAACTTATGGGCAAACGCGATTCTATGCAGGTCAGAGTAGTACCAAGCCGCGCGGTTTTGGATTCAATCGTCCTTTCTCCATTGTCGTTTACTATAGATTTACCAGCGCAAGACGGAGATAAACTGGTAGCCACTGGATATTTCCACGAGAACGGTGAAAACTACACTCTCAATATGAATAGTTCTGTGTCCTGGATAACGGATACTGCTTTGTTAAAGATTCGGAACGGTGTTATTCAACAGGTCACGGCTCAGGGAGTTCGAGTTGTCGTAATTGCGAGCTTGAAAGGCATCTTTGATACTCTGGAATTCAATTTTGCACCCAGTCTACGTTTTGTCAGACGAATCAATTTCCAGACAGATACTGTACCTTTCGCGGAAGGGTGGTTGGCAGACAATGGTAGAGCATACGACAGCGTACATGGTTACGGTTTCTTAAACACCAGCTACTTAACATCAAGAAACGATAGGAAAGGTGTATTTCTTTTGAAAACATTTGTTTCTGCCTCTGTGGAAAAGGAGTATAAAATCCTGTCACATGACGGCGATTATATCTTGAAAATAGCAATGGGAGATAATATTTACGGTGGTGCGGGCTCATATGTCCGCTTTGGAAACGACACTTTAATCAAAACTACCGGAGCCACTAACATCATTAAAATTGACACTATACGCGTCTTTGGAGAAGCGGGCATCCATCTATTCATTAAAGGCCCCATCAATTACATGGTCGTAATCAGCAGTCAGGATGTGGATATTAACTCAGTCGCACGGGATAACTTGAGTCCGACAGGTTCTGACGACAAATGCGGTATTGAGCCGCAGCCAAACAAACTAGGTCTCAATGTTTATCCAAACCCTTTTAATCCATCCGCGACAATCTCATATCGATTCCCTGGTTCATCGGGTGGCAATTATGCTCTTTACAATGCGCAGGGAATCCAAATCAGGCGCTACATGATTCCTCATGGTGTGAATAGCGGACAGATCCTCTGGGATGGTTGCGACGACTTCGGAAAGCCCGTTGCGGCCGGTTGGTTTATCGGCAGACTAGAGACGGCCAACGGCGAAATCATTACACAAAAACTTATGTTGCTGCGCTGAATTTATGATAGTTAAACAATCGAGTGAAGACAGCACGGCATATTGAAAGAAACCATGACTATATATTATCTGACTTTATGTATGGTTTCCGCTGTAATGCTTAGCTGTTCTGGCTGTTCTGAACCTACTATTCATCATGCACAAAATAAACTATTAGATATTCAAGTGCTTTCTCACGGACACGACAATGGCGGCGAGTTCTGTGCAGATTTCATCTTAACTTCTACGCAGGTTGAATGGTTCTTTTCTCGTGCTAAAATATTAGATGCGCGGCTGCTTCACGACAAATTCGATATTCTTCCTTGCTGGGTTCGCGGTACTGGGAAATCTGTTCAGGGTACATGGAATTGGGAAATCAGAGCTGGAGGCACCGCTCGCAAAGTTTTTGAAAATGGGACGATTGAATTGCTCGGTTGCGACAATTGTGATGCTGTGTTAATGAGTGAGAAGGCATACCCGAAAAAATAGCTTTCTGATACACGATCACACCTAACTACGTTGCTCTTTGCGGCTGTTGCTGCGCTGAAATCCTGATAGTCAAATTATCGACAAAATCCAATATGATATTACGTGATGCTTTTTAATGACTTATAAAATACATGCTTACGCTTATATTTTACCTATTATAACTATCAAGCCGTATATATATTTGTTACAACCAATAAAACTATAAGGAGGTCGAACGTGGACTATCGCTTACTTCCCTTAATTCTTGCAATATCTTCATGTTTGTTCGCACAGCTCACAATAAAACCTAACCCGTTAGCAGCCCTTCCATCCGCACCCGGGGGTCATATTGATAGCATAAGGGCCATTGGCAGTAATAGTTGGTATAATCTCGGGGCACCAACGGGAGACCCAAAATGGGGAAGAGCTCTTGGCTGTGCTTGGGGTGGGAGATCTATCGTTTTTGCACCGGAACTTCGTGGTGGCTTCCGAACCGGTGAAGGAGACCATGGCTATGTAAAATCTAATGGTTTTGGTCAGGACGACTATTGGTTTTATGACATAAACGGAAACAGATGGATATGTATTTATCCAGGTACAGATGTAAGAGGCTTTAATGATTCAGTTGCCAATGGTGCTTTGCGTGTTGATAGCAATGGACAGGCCGTTGACCGCTCAAACCAGCCAATTCCAGGACATCTTCACATTCATGCCTGGGGAAATCTAACATACGACACAGATCTCAAAAAATTCATTATGATAGCTGGCGGGAGTTTCGGCCGTTATTTCATGCCGGGCTTAACAACAATAGGCACCGGTATTACACAACTCGAGGCACAAGGGCTTAACAAATCTGGGCCGAAATTCGGGCCATGGGCATACAATACTTTAACTGGAGAGTTCGAACGCGAATTGGTCACGAACAGCCGTTCAGGTGTTGGCAGTTTTCCAAGCACATATTACATCGCTAGCCAAAAGGAATACTTTCAAGGAGGAGCTGATGGTGTGAGTTTTTTCAATCCAACTACTCGGACATGGAGAAATGTTTCATCGCCAGGAACGGGACCTTCCGGCTATGATTTCAGCGGCTGTGTTGACGCAAAGCATAATCGTGTCTATATGGGAAATAATCCCAACAACTTTCTCTACTTTGATCTAAACACACAAAAATGGGTTAGAATAGCCAATCCGATGGGCTACAAATTTGAATTCGGTTCTGCATACGGAGCACTTTCTTACGATTCTATCAATGATATCGTTCTCATATTTGATTTCACAAATACAAAAAGCACTTACATATTTGAACCGGAAACAAATCGCTGGATCAGCGCCATACCTTTTCCATATGAGTATAAGAAAGTTCTAAAATTGAATAATGCCCCATTCTATGATAATGAACTAGGTGTCCATTTTATCTACACTGCTTCAGATAGTCGTGACGATGGCATAATGTGGGCTTACAAATTAAGAGACAGAACAATTGTTGAAAAAGAGAAAAAAATCACCTCGGTCGAATTGATTACAGAACATAGTGGGCTTGAACCATTTCTTACTGAACAACTGAAAATCAGACAGACTTATAATGGGTTTGCTTCAGATACTGTTAATATGTTCATCGGCTGCATATTAACATCATTAAATCCAGAAAAAGCAACAATTGATAACGCTGGTATAGTCAAGGCACATGATACAGGTAGCGTAAAGATAACACTACAAAAACAGGGGCTGTTGGATACTCTTATACTTCAAATCAATCCCAGTACGGCAACAACAGACTCTTTAACTCTTAAGCCAGCTGTTGAGGGGCTCTTTGTTGGAGACACTTTAGCGTTATCATGCACCGGTTATTTCCACAAAGATGGCCAATCATTTTCCAGGATACTCGACACTGACGTAATATGGCAAAGCTCAAACGCTACGTCACTTTCTGTAACTAATGGCAAATTGATAGGCATAAATGCTGGCGAGTCGATTAACATTACAGTTACATATGCCGGGAAAAACACTTCTATGACAATCAATGTCTGGCCTAAACCTGACTATATACGCAGGATAAATTTCCAATGCAGCACTACACCATATAAGAATGGTTGGCTTGCTGCAAGCGGCGCAGTGTATTCATATTCTCTAGGTTATGGCTGGACCATACTCGGTGACTGCCGTGACGACAGAAATGGAACCAATTACCTCTTAAAGACATTCGCTACTTCCAGCGGTCAATTCCGATTAAATGCACCCAAAGGCCGTTACATAATAAAAACAGGAATGGGTGACAATGTTTACGGAATTAACAGCACATATTCTATTATGTACGGAACGGATACAATTAATATCAAACGGCCCGGCTTACCCAATGGCATTAACATTGACACAATAAACATTCCTGATAGTAATGGCGCATATTTCAAAGTAAATGGACCAATAAACTATTTAGTGATGATTTCAGATCAAGGCATTGACATCAATCAGGTTGCTTACGATGGAAACTTAATACCAAACGAAATAGGTGGCGGTTCATCACAAGAAATTTCTTCAGTAAATGTTAGTTCAGCTTCATTAAAGATTTTGTCGAATCCATTTAACCCAAACTGCAGACTTAAAGTTTACATTCCTAAAGAGTCAGAGGTCACAATCGCCATTTATGATATAAACGGAAACCATATACGTTCTCTTATTAAGAACTCTTCTTTGAATGGAACAAAAGAAATCATATGGAATGGATGTGATGACAAAGGTTTTAAGGCAGCCGCAGGAATATATCTGATCAAGATGAGCCATAATAACGAAAGCAGAGTTCTTCGTGCTGTTATGGCACGCTAAAGTGATTATGAAAAAAACATTTTTTAAAGCGCTCATTGCGCTAATGTTTATTTCAGTAAACGTTAGTGCAATAACTAACCTTCGTGTCATGCTTATCGGCTGGCCGCTGTACGACAGAGTCAACCCCATTAATCATAAACAGGTTAAAAGCGTCTATACTATCTTTCGTGAATTCGAAAAAGAAAATCCTGACATTAAGATAGAGTTCATTCCCGCTCAATGGGGAAGCGGTAGC
>JAEUSG010000016.1 GCA_016788315.1 Fibrobacterota bacterium
ATGAACGCCAAAATTATCTTTTTTGATGTTGGTCACGGCGACTCTATGGTTATCGAAGTGTATGCAGAAACAACACAATACATTGTTATTGATTCACAACTCAAAGACGACAAAACAAATCCTGGTGTAGAATACTTAAAAGCACTAGGCGTAAAAAACATTGCTGCTTTATTTGTTACGCATTTCCATTTTGACCACATAAATGGCATGGATGACTATTTCAATACTTTTGAAGTTGAAAAATTATTTATACCTCCTGTTTTGAGCAGTAAAGACCATTTATTTAGAGAACAAGTTAGCAATTTAAAGAAAAAAATGCTTGTTTCAATTAAGCAAACGAGTAGCTCTCATGTAATAAAAAACATGTCAGGATTAGAAAGTATAGTGCGATTTATTTGCAAAAATCCAGACAAAATCGAAGAACTACAAGGTAAAGATGTGTCGATTTCAATACCATCATTACCAACGCTACAAGGCTCTGCCTACCTCCCGCTCCCACGAATTAAAGGGGAAATTAGACAAACACTTATTAAGGGTAACTATGACTTCAATAGATGGAGCCAATTAAACGATAGTTCGCTTGCGTTACATTTTGAATTAGGCAACAAATCTGTATTGCTTACTGGAGATTCAACATTAACACAATGGTACGAACGTAAACGTCAGACGGATCGCGACAACCGACCACATCTAGATGTTCAGGTACTTAAAGTTTCGCATCATGGCTCAAAAGAGAACAACGATGAGAAGCTATTTTCATATTTATTCAGCAACAATGATAAGTCTAAAATAGGGATAGTATCCGCTAATGGCATTTCTCATCCATCTCCTGATGTTTTGAGCTTAGTCAATAAATTTGGCTTGCGTCTTTTTTGTACAAATCTTTCCAATTTTTGTGCTAACGGATTACTCAGTAATGCTTCTAATTTGGAGAGTTTGCCCCATTGTATGCAACAATCATTATCACACTACATTGATAGAAAGCAGACTACATGCCAAGGAAATATTATCGTTACGTTAAGAGCTGAAGACCCGATTTGCAATGTCAGTACTAGCAATGCATTTCCATGTGTTTACAATACTGTGCCGACACAACCTACAAGCGTATAAAGAATACATATTCTTTATACAGAATCGCTAACAGCTTGATTTATAATGAGATGCGTTTTTTGATGCTTTATGTCCTTATAGGACGTTTCACCATCATAGATTTTATTGGCTAAAATGTAACGGATCGTACCTGCATACCACTTACCACCTCTGGCAGACGGAATTCTTGAATCGTTCATTTTCTTAGCAATATCATAAAGAGAACGATTTTTGGACTTAAATAAAACAACTACCATACTGTTGAATTACTTTAAAAAGTATCATAATAAGAAACGCAATCAGTGCATTAAGGTACAAGTTTTTTATAGCCTTCCGTTTTCTATCGTTATTCCTATTCAGAAGCTGACGTATCGTATAGATAATCATAAAATCCAGATACAAAACTGGAATCAGAAATATCGGCTGAAGCATCCCAAGTATGAATGGTATGAAATTGACAATAATCAGCAGGATAAATATGGCCGCACTAATTCTAAACGCTATGTCTGAACCATAAATAATTGCCAGTGATTTCGAACCGGCAATCTTATCACCTTTAGCATCCATTGCATCAGCCGCAATCTCTTCTGCCAAGTCAAAAAGAAAAACCATAACGCTAAAAATCAAAACAAGATTTTCAAATGGCTTTCCAACAACTATCCCACCAAAAATAAACGTCATACCAACTGACGTTGCAACCATAATGTTTCCGATTAACCCACGCTGTTTGAAATAACAGTTATACAGAACTCCATTCAACCATACTATAACTACAGCAAAGAACGCCTGTAAGGAAATCATTGCTGCGCATATAAAGCCTGCCAATGATACAATAACAAAAAGATATAATGCATGTTTTCTAGTTACCAAACCTGATGGCAGAGCTCTATGAGGAGCATTTATCTTGTCAGCCTCAATGTCAACGTAGTCATTTAGGATTAGAGCTGTTGCAGAAATAAAAAACACGCTCAAAAACCCTAGTACTATTTGGTTAATATCAGGAAAAGAACCAAGAGCAATCAATTCACCAAGAAC
>JAEUSG010000127.1 GCA_016788315.1 Fibrobacterota bacterium
CGTTGCCCTTATAGAAGAAAACGGTTCTCCCTCGTTGAAAGATGGAAAAATACAGGTTTTACCAGGACAGACCATAAACTTTACATATAACGATCTCAGTAACGCATTCGGCGCCTCGGTTCAGAAGAACATTCTCGTTACAGTAGCTAAAACATACATAGCACCAGGTGGATTGACGAGTGGAAAGACTGTCTGGAATGCTGCCGGCAGCCCATATTGGGTGGGGGGAAACATTACAATTAATTCCAACGACACGCTTGAAATTCAGAATGGTACCAGGGTAATGTTCCGTGCTAACAAGAGTCAGGAATGGGGACAGTATGGTGATACAATCAATGTGATTGGAACCCTTGTTGCTAATGGTCTCACTGGCGATTCTGTCTATCTTGGGCCAAATACTTCAACACCTAACCCAAGAGAGTGGTATGGAATAAGAGTATCGCAATATGGAAATATATCTCTAAAATACACAAAACTTGTTAATGCGTATTATGCTGTATCATTTGACTACAATTATGCATATGATACTATTGTCAACAGGATATCTCATTCTCTTGTTAAATCTGCAAAAACCGGTGTTGATTACAGAAATTCACAATCACCTTCAATTTGGTTAAGCATTGACAGCTGTAAATTTGAATCAGCGCCAAATGACACCGGATCAGTTCAGCTAATAAATGCCTGGTACGATTGGAATACGTATGGAGACAGTCTTGTAATTAAAGATAACGAACTGATTGTTCATAATGGGACTGTGCCAAATTCATCATTTACAGGCATACAGATGTATGGTCGAAAATACGGCCCCGGTTTTAAGCAGGCATACATTCTAAGAAATAGAATCTCTGCTGATACGCTTGTGATGTCAAGTTACAGCAGAATCGGTATCGGTCTGGATAATTTTCAGGCTTCATTTGTTCAAAACAATCGTATTGTCAATTTTAATGAAGGAATTCGTGCTCAGGATGACTCCGGTTCAGTCATTTCCGGTAATATATTTTCCGGTAACAAGAGACATATTCAGGTTAATTACGGAACGGCACCTCGCATCGACCATAACGCATTTTCAAACCCGCCAATAGGTGGAAGTGCTTTATGGAATAATGGTTCATATGACGTTGATGCACGCAACAACTACTGGGGAGGTCCGGCAACCA
>JAEUSG010000157.1 GCA_016788315.1 Fibrobacterota bacterium
AACGCCATTTCGGATCTTTTTGATAAGGGCAGATGGATGTTCCAGTCTTACACCAACTGTTATCGGTTTTGCTTCAATGCTGATGTTTCTGTTGTAAATCATCTCAAATGTGTCGCGCGGAGAATTACCAATAGCCAGGAAGAGTCTGGAAGGTTTATATGTTTGCTGACCGTTTATTTCGATATAGCCTAAAACGCCATCACGGATAGAAATATCTGTCAGTTTTGAGTTGTAATAAATCTCTCCGCCATTTTCCTGAATGTATTTGCGCATACGCATTACGATTTCACAGAGGAGATCGGTGCCCAGGTGCGGTTTGCGTATTGTTGCAATTTCCTCGGGTGCTCCGAATTTTATGAATGTTTTGAGAACTTTATCGGCATGTTTCGTGTTGTTAACTCTTGAAAAGAGTTTACCGTCGGAATAGGAGCCTGCTCCCCCTTCGCCGAATTGGATATTTGATTCTGTGTTCAGGTTGCGGTTCTTAATGAATTCCTTAATGTCAATATGACGCTCTTCGAGTTTACGTCCGCGTTCGAATATAACAGGTTTTTCTCCGCGCTCTATAAGTTCCAGTGCAGCGAAAATACCGGCGGGACCGAAACCAATAATTGCAGGTTTATTTTGAACTGCTGTCATCACCCTTAATATAACCTAAACATTCATTGCCATGTTTGCACCATTTGGCGCATCCGAGGTCAATACGCGGATTTTTGACTTCACTTTTGCAGGAGCGGCAGATTCTGAATGGCTCATCTTTCCAAAACTCAATCTTATAGTTACAATTTGGACAATTTGAATCAAAAATGTCGGATGGAACCCAATTCCTCATATCCTGTCCGGGGCAGCGTGCCATTTTTATGCTCCTTTAAAAGAGACCGTAACAGATTCGACCGGCAAGAACGGCGGCATCTTCTGCGCAAAGTGCCCGTTTTGTCGGCAGATTGAAAAAGAGTTCTGCAGAGGCAGGAAACTCATCATCTCCTAAGCGGTAAATAAGCGTTAAGTAAAGACATCCTAAAGCATGAATTCGAACACTGAAATCGCCAATATCAAGTTTTTCAAAATCAAAACGGTGAAGTGCCTTTTCTAAATCTACTAAATTGTTGCCATGTCTTTTAACTAAGGGGCGAACGGTGCGGGAAAGAAATGGCTCAAGATAAAATGCACCTCCGGGGAAATCTCTGAAAGTTACCATCTCAAAAGAGGGTGCTAGGGGCTGTTCGCAAAGTAGAAGGTGAAGGATAAGAATCCTGTCAGCCTCTTTGGCAGGTTTTCCGGACTCTGTAAGAAATAGTTCAAAAGTATCAGTTGATAAAAAAAAGTCAGTCCCGAATGCGCGTAAATTCAGTTGGCCACCAACTGGTGCAGGAAGTTTAAGGAGCGCACAGCGTGTAAGTATGTCGATCTGCTGCAGTTTTTCGACGGCTATTCTGACAGCTTCAGTTTGCGCCTCAATCTTCGACATGTTTACTTCCTTGGCTTTACAGTTGGGAAAAGAGAGGCTTCAGTATGGGGCAGAAAAAGTGCCGCCATATACTGATCCATATATGTCGGGTCGGAACTGAGGTCTATGTACGCCATACGGTTTGCTAGCTCAATCTGTTTCTGATAGTAGTTGCGGGAAACAAGGGTCATGTATGAACCCATCAGAGAGGCATTACCGATATATTTAAATTTTTCACGTGGCAGATCAGGAATAAGACCTAAAATAGTAGCTTTATCAAGATCGAGAAAGCGTCCAAAACCTCCAGCGATGTAGATGCATGCTATATCATTAAAGGTCATATCAACCTGTTTTAACATTAGAGCACAGGCGGAATAAATGGCTGCTTTTGTGCGTATGATATTTTCAATATCCGTTTCCGTTATTCGTAAAGCTTTTCCAGTACCGCTTTTTTCTGCGGGAACAAGAACGTAATAGGCGTTTCGTCCTGAAATCTCAATAGCCGGTGAAGGTTTACTTCTGTTAAGTTTGCCTGCAGAATCTATCCAGCCGGTCATAAAGAGATCAGCCACTAATGCGATGATACCTGAGCCGCAGATGCCTTGAGGTGTTGTGCCGCCAACTGTCCAGCATTTGCTTAAACCGGTAATTGGATCTACTTCAACCCGTTCAATTGCTCCAAGTGCTGCCCGCATACCGCAATCTATACCGCCTCCTTCGAAGGCGGGGCCGGCTGAACAGGCGCATGACATAAGGAAGTCGCGGTTACCAAGGACTATTTCACCATTAGTACCAATGTCAATAAAAAGGTTTACCTCTTCGCTGTCAGTTGCAAGATCAGTGCAGAGTATTCCTGCTGTAATATCACCGCCTACATAACTTCCCACACAAGGCGAGAGACAAATCCAGGAGTCCGGATTTATGTCCACCCCCACCTCAGCAGCAGTAAGATAGAGTGATTTAAGAATTGTTGGAGTGTATGGATCGAGACGGATATATTCCGGATTAAGCCCCAGTAAAAGATGGATCATTGTTGTGTTACCGGAAATTACAGCGTTGCATATTTCAAGCGGCGAAACACCTTTTGCAGATGTTGTCTTTTTGATAAGGCCATTAATTGTTTTCAGCACAAGTGCGCGTAGCTCTTCACGCCTCTCCGGCAAACGTGCGTAGTTGATACGGCTTATGACATCCAGACCGCAGGTTATCTGTCCATTATAGTCAGACTGTGTTGCAACAATTTTACCCATCTCCAGTGAAACAAGTTGTACTGCGATTGTTGTTGTGCCAATGTCAACAGCAATGCCGAAATTACGTAGGGTACTATCTGAAGGTTCAACACGCAGAACATTCAGTCTTTTATCGCCGTACACTAGAGACACCGTTACCCTACCATTATCAATACGTAAAGTTTCAGCAAGACCGCGAAGTACATTTATTGAACAGACAACTTCAAATGGACCCCACTCCTTCTGGATTGCACGTGAAAAACGGTCGAAGTCAGAAAGCCCATCTTCAAGTTCCGCCGGCGGAACTTGAATCATCCATTTTATGGCAAGAGGATCAAATTCCCAGATGCTTGGCATAAGTTCACGCCTGATTAGGCACTCTTCATCAAGTGATTCGGCAAATTTACCGCCATCCCAGCCGGTGCGCTCTGGAGTTTCAATGGTGACATCTTCGTCAAGAAGCACCGCTTTGCATGCAAGCACATATCCATCGGCAACCATCTCTTTTGACAAAGTGCCAAGACTTTGAGAATCGACGTTGCCCTGCTTTACACGGACCATGCATTTGCCGCAAGCGCCCTTTCCACCGCAAGGTGCATCAATAGATACTCCTGCGGTTTTTGCGCAATCAATAAGAAGTGTTCCTGCAGACGCGGAAACACTCTTACCGATTGGCTGAAAGGTTACAATGGGCATTAGAAGTTCGCCTTAACCCAGCTTTCCATGTCGCTTGCCTCCTGCGGGCCTACAACAACTTTCCAGCCAGGCATGCTCTCTTCAAGTTCACCACTGATTTGTGCAACGTATCCGGGGATAACAATTTTTCGAGTATTGACTGCTTCGTTCAGCTTTATTTCCTTGCAGAATTTTGCAATTGCTGCACCGGAGAATTTTCCTGCCGCCCAGGCTGTAAGAACACTCATGCCTTCACATTCAGGAATTACAAGCCATGCGTTAAGACCGCTGTTTTCAATTTCGCCTGAAACAATGAAGTAAGTGAGTGAGAAGTTTGTTGTAACAAAGACTGGAGAATCTTTGGTAGGTTCGCCAATCTCATACAATTTAGGTTCAACCTGAATTGGTTTCTGAGGATCAGTATAGATGTTCTGACGTAAACTCATAAGAGTAACAAGCTGAGAAGCATCAAATGAAGGAAGAACACAGATTCCGCCATATTTACAAATTTCAGTTATCGCTGAAACGAGATCTTCCAACAGACCTGTTGGTGCAACTTTTGCAAGTGTAGGATAACCAAGCGGTTTAAAGTTTCCTTTAAGCGCAGCACGGCGGGCTATCGAGTTTGTCTGAACCTGTTCAGAGAGAGAATGCGTTTGGAATTCAAGAACAAGGTCGTTAAAACCACTCTCCTTGATCTTTGCTGTGAGTTCGGTTAATGCATTAAGATCTGGCGCAGTTACGGCTAGCACCATCTCATTTGCCTGGGCCAGCTTTACCAGTGCATCAGCAGTTTCTGGTGTTGCTGATGCAAGTAAACTTCTGGTTCCCTTAACTGCATTTGCTGCTGCAGTGAGTAATGATACGTCAGTGCTATTAATTATCAGAGGTAAGCCAGTAATTTCAACAGCCTCTTTTGCAAGAGCCGCAAATTTTTCAGCTTTGCCTGATGTGCAGGTGATACAAACTGAATCGATTGTAAGTATTTCTCCAACACGTTCCAGCTTATAGTCTTTGATAGCCTGAAGTGTCTTTGTGTTAGCAGATGCGTCATCGCCGTCATTAAGATTGATAGCAAGTGCAGTCTGATTGACAAAAGTCTTTTCGTGTCGATAAAGAACCGTTTCATCACCAAGCATGAACGGCTTTGCTGTTCCAATCTGAATTTTGCGGACAGGAGGTTCACTTGCTGCGCCCAGTATCTGTTTAGCTTCGTCTGAAGCATAGGGACATTCAGAAAGTTCAGCCTTTTGAGCTGCAAGCTTCATTGCAAAGGCGAGACAGGTATTTGAACCGCACTCTTTACAGTTTGTTTTAGGCAGAAGCTTCTGTATTTGAAGACCTGTTAATTTTGCCATAATATTTAATCTCCAATTCTAATTAATTAGCCATCAGCTTGTCAATTATACGCTTTGCAGCCATTGCCGCTTCCGGGTGATACATAATAAGCAGATCAGCACCGGCATAAAGCAGACTTGTAGCAGTACCAAGTTCCCATGCGGCGGCACGCTTTTCGAGTGCACCCCACATTGGGAAATCACTTTCTGATGCTTTGAACTCCTTAATCTTAACGCACTCCTGACCCGGAGAAGCGAGCATCGGCGCACAGAGCATGGCATCGCCGCCAAGTGCAGTTATGCGTATACGTTCCATTACAGAATAGGTGTACTCAACTCCGTAGCCGATAGCACTTGTCATTGGATCCATCACAATCTGCTCTTTTCTGATGTCCATGTTCGACAGCAGTATGTTAAGCTGTTTGCCGATGTTAACATCAATTGGACTTTGAGCGACAAGCGTGTGTCCGTATGCCATTGCAGCGCCGGCTATTGTGCGGTAGTTATCCTGCTCTACCCAGTTCAGAAGTAGATTCTCACCTTTGCAGTTTTGTGCAACAGCTTTAAGAACTTCATTGTTCTTTTCAAAATGGCTGTGGCCGGTAATTATTAATGGTACATCAACAGCTGCAAGAACACTCTTTACAAGGTCAACTGCTGACGCTACACTCTTATCACCTTTTTCAGGGTGAGTTCCTTCGAGTCTGACACTGATAAGATCTGCACCATATTTTGATACAAGAACCTTTGCCATCTCTGCAGGATTATTAAGCAAGTCGCCGTAAATTGACTTTAGTACAGCTGGGAATTTGGCATTTATGGAATCAAAGACTTCCATTGCAACCAGCGGACGGTTCGGCATGGATCCTTCAAAATGGTGGAACGGCATTACTGCAGATCCGCCAATTTTCAGTGTCTTGCCACGTGTTCCACCTTCAGCTTTTGTGGCACCAAGCTTTACTTCCCAGACAGGTGTTTCGCTGCTCTCCTTTTTGATCTCAAATGCAGTAACTTTGCTTAACCGTTCAGCCGCTGATGGACCAACTTTTACTGAAGCAGTTTTAACACTCTGTGAAGGAGCTGCTGCCGCTTGAGGTATTTCAACTGAACCTCCAAGATATTTTGAACTTAACGTACCAATAATATCCTTTACAATAGACTCTGCCAGTGTTGTCTTTACTTCTGACAAAATCTGAGCTTTTAGTGCTTCAAGAGTCTGCATATTTATGGATTCAGCTTTTTCTGCAGGCTGGACCTTTTCGGTTGAAACAGCTTTTACAGGTTCCGCCTTAGGAGCAGCCTGAACCTCTTTTGGAGTCTCTTCTGACTGTGCGTAAATAGCCATATCATCCATCTTCAGAGCCGGATGGTTTACTTTAGTCATAAAGGCTTTTATACCGGCAGGATCGGAAGCGATTGTTTCGTCAGCAATCAGATCCAGAGAATTTTCTGCCATACCCTGTTCTTTAAAACGCAATTTGAGATCTTCTG
>JAEUSG010000204.1 GCA_016788315.1 Fibrobacterota bacterium
GTTATCCCAGATATACGATTCAGAAGTTATCCATTCGTGGCCGATGCTTAGCGGGCAGATGAATAGCGGGTTATAATATTGAAAGGTTGGAAAATGAAAGCTTCTATTAAACATCTCTTTTGTGCTATTTAATGTCACTAATCCAATATTTCATTCTTAAATATATTTGCTTATCTTTATCACAACAAGATAATTAACGCATAAAACCTTCTTTATAAGGAACCACATGTCCAAAATTACCTTTATTGGTGCTGGAAGCCTCGGATTTACTCGCGGACTTGTTCGCGACATTTTAACCTATCCACTGCTAAATGATTCAACCATCACTCTCATGGATATCGATCCTGAGCGTCTCGAATTCTCCCGCCGGTCAGTACAGGGCCTTGCCGACCGCATGGGGGTAAAAGCAAAAATCGAAGCCACTCTCGACAGAAAAGTTGCGCTCAAAGGAGCGGATGCTGTTCTATGCACCATCCTGAATGGCGGTGTCCAGGTTTGGCGTCATGACATTGAGATACCAAAAAAATATGGCGTTGACATTAATATAGGCGACACTCGTGGCCCTGCCGGTATCTTCCGCGCTCTTCGCACCATTCCTGTAATGCTTGACATCTGCCGTGACATGGAAAAACTCTGTCCTAATGCTATTTTACTCAACTACACAAACCCAATGGCGATGCTCTGCCGTGCCATGCAGCAGAAGAGCTCAATCAAGGTCACAGGCCTTTGCCATAGCGTTCAGGGTACAGCTAAAATGCTGGCCCGTTGGATAGGTGCTGATTACAAAGATATCGATTATACCTGCGCAGGAATCAACCACCAGGCCTTTTATCTCGACTACAAATGGAAAGGCAAAGATGCATATCCGCTTCTGCGCAAGGCGATGGCTAACAAAAAAATCTACAACGAAGAGCTGGTTCGTAATGAGATGTTTATTCATCTCGGTCTATATGTCACAGAGTCAAGTGGCCACAATTCCGAATACAACTGGTGGTTCCGCAAGCGCCCCGACCTCATAAAGAAATACTGCAAAACAGGCACAGGCTGGAATCCTGGACATTATGCCTACATACTTAACCGGTATCTTGAGACAGAAAAGAACTGGAAAAAGGAGACCAACGAATGGTTCAAAAAGGGGATGCCTATGTCCCTGGAACGGGGCCATGAATATGCTGCTGCCATCATCAACGCCTATCTGGGCGGAGACTCCTTTCAGTTCAACGGCAATGTTCCCAATAACGGAGCTATCACGAATTTACCGAACGACATCTGCGTCGAAGTGCCGGTTCAGGTAAGACGTAACACCCTTCAGACCATTCATGTCGGTGCACTGCCTCCGCAGATAGCGGCCTTGAACAACATCACAGCGGCGGTAGAGGAAATGGCGGTCTCCGGAGCACTTACCGGTGATGCAAACATGGTATTTCAGGCTTGTCTCTTCGATCCATTAACTGCCTCAGTCCTTTCCATGGCTGAAATTAGGAAGATGGTTCAGGAGATGCTCCTCAAGAATAAGGCCTATCTGCCGCAGTTTAAATCGCTGAAAGTTTAAACGGCAAGGAGGAGAATTGATATGGCCTCAAAAGCAAGTACTCTGACTATCTCTTACATCATGAACTATCACAACGGGGGAGGGATTGGCCATATTATTGTAAACACCGCTTCATATGCTGCCCGTTGGTGTTACGAGGAACCGACTAAAGTCATGGTTACAGATCCTGCTTGTTCTGAACCATGCTGGATGGAATTGCCAATTGCTGGTTGTTTGTCTGAGGTTTTAAATGGCGAAACCGTTGACCACGAGCCTTTGGCTCTGACAGCTTTTCATTCAGATAAAGTCAATATTTCTGCACTAAAAGGAACCCGTGAACTCTCTGAAGCGAAACTGGAATTTTATGGAGTTGACGATAAGGGATTCGCTTTCGTCTATGAACTGATTTTCTTTGCTGACCGAATTGAAAGGGTTATGAAAGTTCGTGTCGAAAAATCTTTTGCCCTGTCTCAGTGGACTTTTGGAGGGAACAAGGTAGCTGCAATTACTATTGCAGCAGATACAGTGTTCGATCCAAATCCGGTAAGTCATGGAATATTTAAACATCCATTGAGTCATGCCTGTTCCGCCAGAGAGAAATGGTTTACTCCCGGCCCTTTTTGTTATCCTTACCGCTTAGTTAACGGTTCATGGCTTTCTGTTTCGTTGGAACCTCGAGCCGATCAGATGCAATTTTGCCGCTTCCAAACCGTCGTTCCAAGAGATGGAAAAGTAGGTTTTAAGGCGACATACGACAGCCTTCCGGAATATTCAAGCGAATGGGAATCTCCAGCTCTTGTGTTTAGATTTGGTGCCAAAGATGAATTTGAAGCTTTAAAAAAATACGCCGATGGACTCGTTGACTCTGGAAAAATAGGAAAACCTGAAAGGAAGATTGCTGATTGGTGGCACGGCGTGATTGTTTGCGGTTGGCACGAACAGATGCATCAAGCGACGCTTCATAACGGACAAGGCCCAGACTATTGCACGCCCGCTGTTTATAATAACCACATGGCAGAAATTGAAGAGGCTGGCATTCGTTTTGATATCATCATGCTGGAT
>JAEUSG010000223.1 GCA_016788315.1 Fibrobacterota bacterium
TGAACACACCGTTGCGTTAAAAGAAGATGGCACTGTGGTCGCTTGGGGCCGGAATAGTGAAGGTCAAACCACCATTCCTGCAGGGCTTAGTAATGTTAAAGCTATTGCTGCTGGGTATGAACACACCGTTGCGTTAAAAGAAGATGGCACTGTGGTCGCTTGGGGCCGGAATAGTGAAGGTCAAACCACCATTCCTGCTGGGCTTACCAATGTAATAGCGATTGCTGCTGGGGTTGAACATACCGTTGCGTTAAAAGAAGATGGCATTGTGGTCGCATGGGGCCAGAATAGTTATGGCCAAACCACCATTCCTGGAGGGCTTAGCAATGTCAAAGCTGTTGCTGCTGGATATTCCCACACTGTTGCGTTAAAAGAAGATGGCACTGTGGTCGCATGGGGTTTTAATAATTATGGCCAAACCAACATTCCTGCAGGACTTACCAATGTAATAGCTATTGCTGCTGGGGATGTACATACAGTTGCGTTAAAAGGAGATGGCACTGTGGTCGCATGGGGTTTTAATAACTATGGCGAAACCACTGTTCCTGCAGGGCTTACCAATCTCAAAGCTGTTGCTGCTGGATATTCCCACACCGTTGCGTTAAAAGGAGATGGCACTGTGGTCGCATGGGGAAGTAATATGAATGGCCAAACCACCATTCCTGCAGGGCTTATCAATGTCAAAGCCATAGCTGCTGGGCATTACCATACCGTTGCATTAAAAGAAGATGGCACTGTGGTCGCATGGGGTTATAATTATTATGGCCAAACTACCATTCCTGCAGGACTTACGAAAGTCAAAGCTGTTGCTGCTGGATATTCCCACACCGTTGCGTTAAAAGAAGATGGCACTGTGGTCGCATGGGGTTATAATTATTATGGCCAAACTACCATTCCTGTAGGACTTACGAATGTCAAAGCTATTGCTGCCGGGAGTGGGCATACCGTTGCGCTAAAAGAAGATGGCACTGTGGTCGCATGGGGCAGGAATAGTTCTGGCGAAAGCAGCATTCCTGTAGAACTTATCAATGTCATAGCTATTGCTGCAGGGGACGGCCATACTGTTGTATTAAAAGACACTAAAAGGGTGGTCGTATGGGGTAGTAATTATTTTGGCCAAACCACCAAGCCTTCAGGGGTTTATGATATCAAAGCTATTGCTGCTGGGAGTGCACACACTGTAGCATTAAAGGAAGATGGCACTGTGATCGTGTGGGGCCGGAATAGTGATGGCCAAACCACCATTCCTGTAGGACTTACCAATGTCAAAGCTATTGCTGCTGGGAATTCCCATACCGTTGTGTTAATAAACGAGACCAATGCAATTGAGGTTCAGAATAAATCAACTCATAATACTAGACAAATAAAGTTTCTTTACGGGTCAATGCTTTGTGTGCCTTCCTCTTCAATGGCTGCCATTTACGATATCAGCGGAAGGCTAATCTGTCAATATCGTCCTGGTCAGTATGAATTAAATAACTCGCTCCGTGCTAATGGGCGATATTTAATTGATATTAAGGGAGCGACAAGACAAGTGGTTAAATTTGTGAAGTTTTAAAGTTTCAACAAAAATAACTAAGCAACAATATTTCACGCCCTCTGGGTGTGAAATCGCCTGTATTCTATCGGGATAAGCCTGGTAAAATTTTCGTCAATATTGTAGAGTTGTTTCTGATTATCCATTCATAAATTTGCCGGTTAATTATCGTGATAAATCTGAGAGCTTTTCCGGTATTCTACTTGAATTGACGCATGGCAAAATATACTGGCGTGGTCATCGAGCTCATTGATAAATAGAGATGTGAGTCGAGATGCCCGCGCCTGAATGTCTGTCGTTGCAGCCTACTCAAACATTACAAATCTTATACGCCTGCTTAAGTCCCTCAATAGGATTACCTTTCGCAAAGAACTCATGACCCATATAGAGATTGTAACCGGTAGCGTTAATTGCCCGACATACACCTGGATAGTTGATCTCCTGATGTTCATCAAGTTCATGACGACCGGGAACTCCGGCAGTATGGAAATGGCCAATCCATTTAGCTGCACGCTTGATATTAGCGCAAAGGTTACCTTCCATAATCTGCATATGATAGATATCGTAAAGAATTTTAACTCGCGGACTGTTAACAAGTTCGCAGACGCCAATAGCCCAGTCGGTGTTATCGCAGAGGTAGTGGGCGTGGTCAACAGTCGTATTAAGGAGCTCAAGATTCAGGTTGACCCCTTTTTCCTCGGCATATGGTGCAATACGGCGAAGTCCTTCGGCGCATACAAGCATAGATTCGTAAGCAGATTCGTTGTAGTTACGGTGACCGCTTAAGGTAATGACGCCTGGCATGCCCCATTTTACAGCGATGTCTATTGATTCTTTGAGTTCAGCTTCAAGACGTTCATGATTTTTACGGCGGGAAAAGCCTTCAGCGTGGCTCCCATCTTTAGGAGAGGCATGTTCATGGCCGACCATGCTGACGAGTTTGAATCCTTTTGATTTTGCGGCTTCGAAAACCTCTTCGTAACCTGGATCGCGGCTCCAGATTTCAATGGCCTTAAAGCCGATAGCTTTGAGTTCATCAAGGTGTTTGGTAGA
>JAEUSG010000107.1 GCA_016788315.1 Fibrobacterota bacterium
TAAGGCGGTAGATCATTTCAACCGAAATGATGTTGTTAGACTCTGTAAGATGGTTGAAGATGTAATCCTCTCCCGAAAATTTCTTACCGTAGTTGCTGACCGGATATCCGCCCGGTGCAGTTGTATTCAGATATGTCATGCCAATAGGTTTGTCGCCGCTTATGAGAAATTTACGCTGCCAGGCAGCCGGTGGAGGAACTTCAATGCTGTCAGTTTCACGATCTTCAGGCCTAATATTATTCCAGTCATAATTAAGAGCATAAATCAGAGGTTTAGCAAGGCATGATCCGTTTGGGGTTCTGTTGCGCAATAAACTTCCAAGCCTGCTTCCTATTCCGTCACGAGAATAGTATGCAAGCAGTTCTCCAGTTGCTGAGTTCATTATGGCATAGCTGAAGTATTGGCCGGCAACTTTTGTTTCATCACGTTTATATAGATAGACTGAACGGCGATATCGGTATTCACCTTTACGTTTGTAGCGAATATTTGAAACGAGGGTGTCTCCAGCTTTAAGCGCTGTAAAGTAGTTGCTTCCCGGTTCTGTAAATGTTGTGTCAGTTTTAAGCTTTTGGATGTGGCGCAGAGTATCTTTTGGAATCTGTTTCAGAAAGAGGTCTTCTCCGAAACTGCCGATTCTGACATCTGTAACGATAGTTGTATCTCTGCCGAATCCGCGTTTTTTGACCTGTGTTTCCAGAAACTTTTGAAGTTCTATGTCGATGCTTAATTGGATTTTAAGGCTTCCCTTTTTGCGTATCATTGTAGTAGGAGAGGTGAAATCCATCTCCTTAATTTCCTGATCACTCATCCCGTTGCTGCGGCAGACTTTTAGCCAATATTCATTCGCAAGATCAATTAGAGGGCTGTGCTCAGAGGCGATTCTATTGGGCTTTAAAAACTTCAGTTTGGGTAGTGCTGCAACAATGGAATCCTGTTTTTCCTGATTCCATCCCATTAGAGGAGCAATCCTTGGCATGTCAATTTTTATCTGCGCTGTAATTTTAGCCGGAATGTTTCTATTCCACTTTACCAGTCTTGCAAGATAAAGACTTTGACAGATATCCAGCTGTGAAGGCTTTTTGTTGAAAAGCCCCATGCTTATATCGTAGAAGCCGGTCATGCCGTGACCTGCATCAACGCAGTGATTTAGATAAACTTCAAGTATGTCGTCATCGCGGTAGGTCATTTTAAGCGCCTGCGCAAGTTTCATTTCCTTGACTTTACGGTCAAGGCTGCGCTCTGCATAAACCATTCCCCGTTCATCGAAACGTGAGAGAAGGAACTTTGCAACCTGCTGATGAATTGTGCTGGTTCCTTTTGGCTTAACAATTTTGAATTCTTTAATTGATTTTATAGCTGCTCTGAATGTTGCACGAACAAATGATTTGTATTCATAGCCTGTATTTCTATTCCGGAAATTTTGATCTTCCGCTGCCAGGATTGAATTTATGAGAACTGGATTGAAATCCTTCAATTTAAGTCTGGTATGAGTTGTTTTTATTTCAGCCAATGTGTTGTCGTTACGGTCGGTTATCGTAATAAAGTTAGAGACTCTTTGAATGCGAAGAAGTTCACGGATTGCCGCAAGGGATGGTGTGTTCTTGTCGACATTAGGGCTATTTGAGGACGCGTAGCCTTTTGTGCTGTTTCTGTCTGAAAGCAGGGAGTCCGTCCCGGAAATTATAATGTCGCGGCTGGTCTTCTGCATTTTTCTGGCTAGATTGATTTCTGCCCAGACGAAACCGTATTCTCGTGATAGTTCACCCTTCTTTTCTTTTTCGATTAATGAGTCGGCCCCCTTTTTAATGTACCAGTCGAGTAGCATTTCAGTGCCTAGATAAGCGTCTGCACGAATAAATAGAATTGACAATATTATGATGGCGGGTAGTTTTTTTAGCATACACAAAAATAGTTATATTGAAGGATATGTTAACAACCGAAACAATAAAAACAAGATCGCGTAACGAATGGGTGGATATAACTGCACTTGTTGAGGCAGCAGTTGTCAAAAGCGGTATTAAAGATGGTATTGTTGTCGTGTTCTGTCCTCATACAACTGCCGGAATCTCTATTAATGAAAATGCAGATCCCACAGTGCCACGGGATCTTACACGAAAGATGTCAGAACTGATTCCGCAGCACGATGACTACGACCACAGCGAAGGTAATTCTGATTCACATCTGAAATCATCGCTTGTCGGCGCACAGGAAACTGTAATCATATCAAACGGTAAACTGCTTTTGGGAACATGGCAGAGCATCTATTTTTGTGAATTTGACGGTCCCCGCAGTAGAAAGATCCATATCAAGGTTGTATAGATTTTCTGAATTTACATGGAACTGTATCAATTACCCTTTTGAAAAGCTTTAAAGAAATATATAAGTATTGGGAAAGATGAAAATGGATTGGTGCAGGGAATAATTGCAATCCTTCAGGTAATTATTTTATAAGTTTCTCAAGGAAGAATAAATCATTAATCATGGGAGGTAATATGAGGTCTGTCATCTGGTTTTTTTCAATATTGTTTGTTTGTGCAAGTTCTGTATCGGCCCTCCGCTTTGGACGACAGGTGG
>JAEUSG010000249.1 GCA_016788315.1 Fibrobacterota bacterium
CTTATCATTTGAATATGTCCTTGAATTAGTATCTTGCCATGACAATCCAAGAGAAGGCTTCGAAGGAAAACATACAGGATAATGCAAAGGCAAGATTGTTGTATCTATTCCGTTTGAATAATTACCAGTTGAGTCGAACCCAACTATTTTATTCTGGCCAAATCCACGCCATACATATTTTGATACATATAAAAGCTTAGATTTAAATCTTAATGTGTCAACAATTGTCTCACTCACATCAAAAGAGTCTACTGAAACTGTTTTTCCACTGCTATCAATTATAACTTTTGTGAAATATGTCCAAGAATTTCCCATTTGAATTGGATAATGATGACTAACAATACTACGAATTGTTACTTTGCTTTGTTTTGAACAAAATGACAGTAAGACAAATACCGAAACAGACAAAATAACAACTTTCATGTTTTCCTTTTATGAAACGACTATATTCAACATGCATACTATCTTAATTACTCATCTATAACTTGACCCAGTAATAATCAGATATATTATTAACAAAAAAATAAAATAGCTATTCAATTCCCACATCGACAACCAGTTTATTTAAAGCGCAAAAAACGACTAAGACCAAACAGCATTCTTAAAATGCTTGTGTATATGGTCATCTTTGGTGATAAGCTGAGCATGTTCCAATGAAGCATGAGCTGTGATAAGACGATCAAATGGATCGCGTGTCCAACTCATTTTTACTGCCTCTGAAACAACCTTTGAATATTCTGTTTCTGAAACGGTGAGTCCAATATCTTTTTGAAGTGTTTGAAGAATCTCGGAACCATTATGAATAATTCGATTAATCTCAAATAGAAATTGCAATTCCAGTTGTATAGCCGGCGATACTATTAATATTCCTGATTCAAGAAGACGTCTCGTTTTATGAGGAAAGCGGTCAATTTCACCAGCAAATAGCCAAACAACTGCATGAGTATCTAAATGGAGTTTTTTAGCCATTCGTCCGACCAGTCCATATGAACAAGTTTTTCAGGATCGCAGTTCATAATTTTCCGTTTTTTCAACTTTGACAATATGGACGGCTTCGAGTCATCGGAAACAATTCTGAGACAACGTCCTCTTCTGTTAATTACAAGAGGAACACCAGTTACGGCAACTTCGTCAAGAAGTTGATAAATGTTTCTTCTTAGGTGTGATGCTGTTATCATGTAGAAAAGATATACAATTATGATAACGTACGCAATTAAATTAATACGTACGTAACACAAAATACAAGCGCTTGCATTTTTCTTCAAGATCGATTATATTTGAATACAACCGCTTGCAACTAACAAAAAGGAGCCATTTCATGGATTCAATTTTCACCAAAGTTCAGGAAGAGTATCTCTTAAAGATTAAGCTGTTCGAGGACAGGATATCCAAGAAATTTGTTGAAGAATACTTAAAATTCGACGCCACCTACCATAAGACAAAAAAGCACATCCCCTTAAAGGAATCTTTCAATCTCGAACGAGAACCCATTTCAGAAGGTACTGTCTGGGGTGAAGCATGGGACAGCGGTTATTTCAAGCTGGTTTCGAAGATTCCAGCTCATTGGAAGGGTCGAATGGTTGCGGCAGAGATTGCGCTTTCCAGCGAGGCTCTAATTTACTCAGATAAAGGTGTTCCGTTGGCGGCATTCTCTGACAGATCTGTTTGGGAGGCTGAATATCGTAAGGAGCTATATCATCTATATAAGTCATGTGCCGGCGGTGAGGATGTCGTTCTCTTCATAGAAGGAGCAGCAAATAATATTCAGGGAATAAATCAGGTCGAGGATCCATCGCGCAACGACGAGAATAAATATGGAACCTATTCCCCCAAGATTGAAAAAATGCGTCTGGTTCTCCTGGATTGGGAACATTGGCAGCTTAAACTTGAGATTAATTTACTAAGAGCTTTGGCAATTGAACTTCCTGCCAATTCGCCAAGAAGAGCAAAACTAATTCATGGTTTGAACAATGCGGTAAACAGCTACGCAAAGAACAATAACAATGCTGCCGCTGCACGGAAAGTATTAAAGCCGCTTTTAGAAGCCAAAAATGGCTCCTCAGCCCTTACAATATGCGCAGTAGGTCATGCCCATATCGATACAGCATGGCTTTGGCGGATTCAGGAATCGATGCGCAAGACAGCCCGTACTTTTGCAAGTCAGATAGATCTCATTGAGAGATATCCCGATTATGTGTTCGGTGCATCTCAGCCGCAGCTTTACACATTCATTAAGGATCAGCATCCTGAGCTTTACGCTAAGGTAAAAGCAGCTGTAAAACGGGGGCAGTGGGAATTACAGGGCGGTATGTGGGTTGAGGCGGACTGCAATATCATAAGCGGTGAATCGATGGTGCGTCAGATGCTTCATGGCAAAAACTTTTACCGTGACGAATTCGGAGTAGACGTTAAGAACTTGTGGATTCCGGATGTATTCGGTTATTCCGGTAATCTGCCGCAGATAATGAAACGATCTGGTGTAGATTACTTTCTTACTCAGAAAATATCATGGAATATCTTTAACACTTTCCCTCATCACACTTTCATGTGGCAGGGAATTGACGGAAGTAAAATACTCACCCATTTTCCGCCTGAGGGAACCTACAATTCAATGTTCCATCCAAAGGGAATGCTGACAGTAGAGAATAAATTCTCTGAAAAGGGTTTTCTTGATGAGTGCATGGTGCTATTTGGCGCGGGCGACGGCGGAGGCGGACCGAAACAGGAGCTGATTGAAAAGGGACGCAGAATGGCGGACTTGGAAGGGGTGCCAAAGATAAAATTCGGCAGAGCAGATGAATTCTTCGAACGGCTTAATGAGCACAGAGAGGAATTAGCAACATATAAGGGTGAACTCTACCTTGAGATGCACAGAGGAACACTCACGACACAGGCGGCGATAAAGAAGTATAACAGAAAGTTTGAAAATCTGCTCCGTCAGATTGAAGCTGTTGCCTCTCTCCTGCCTGCAGAAAAGTATCCGTCGCAGAAGCTGGATAAAATCTGGAAAATGGTTCTGACAAACCAATTCCATGATATCATTCCCGGTTCCAGCATAAACTCTGTTTACAAAGATGCAGCAGAGGCATATGAGAATGGACTGAAGGAGTGCGGAGAAATTGTTTCTATGCTGGAGAAGGAACTTACAGTAAAGAATTCTGATGCTCTCACGCTGTTTAATGTGACCTCCTATCCGTTTGAAGGCAGCATCAAACTTCCGGACGGATGGAAAGGTGCAGTACGCAAAGATGGCGCTGAAATCATCTGTCAGGATGCCGGCGACACTGTTTTGGCCTTTACAAAGATTCCTGCGCACAGCTTTGTTGTCATTAACAAAGAGAATAACGCGGTTAAATCGACACAGAAGGAGATGCTGGTTCTGGAGAACAACCTAATCCGTTATACGTTCAGCAAAGAGGGCAGACTGATTGAAGCGCTGGACAAAGAGACAAACACATCTATTTTAACCTCTGACAGACCGGCAAATACATTCAGTATCTACGAAGACAGACCAAGCAGATTTGACGCCTGGGAAATAGAATTCTTCTATACTGAAATGAAACTTGGAGAGGCTGAAATTGTAGACAGCGGAAAAGTTCAGGCGGGTCCATTGTACAGCAGCATAGATTTCACATTCAAGACCGGTGAGTCGGAAATCCGTCAGAAGGCATCCCTCCTTTTCAATACAAAAAGGCTGGAATTCCATACGTTCGTTGACTGGAAAGAGTCACATAAAATGCTCCGGGTGGCGTTCCCTACAACAATAACAGCGGACGAGGCATCGTATGATGTCCAGTACGGTACAATCAAAAGATCTACAAAGGTGAATAACAGCCATGAATTTGCCTGTTTTGAATCTGTAGGACACCGCTATGCCGATATTTCAAACCCTGTTTACGGTGCAGCACTGCTGAACGATTGCAAATATGGTTATATGGTTCGTGACGGAGTTCTGGATCTAAACCTGCTCCGCTCTCCTTCATATCCGGATCCGGATGCAGATGTCGGATTACATGAATTCACCTATGCCTTCCTGCCTCATACAGGAGATCTTGTACGATCAAACGTTCAGGTTGAAGCTGAACAGCTGAACGTAAAGCCGCTTGCAATGTCCGGCGAGACAAAGATAAGCGCACTGCCGTTTAAGCTTAATGGTGGTAGCGTTGTGATATGCGCTGTTAAGAAGGCGGAAAAAGAGAACTGCACCGTTGTCAGACTTTATGAAACAGCCGGTATCAATACAGAAACGGTTCTAACGGCAAATGGATTACTTAATGAGACGGATCTAATTGAATGGAATGACATTGACAAGCCGCAGGATATCTGCAAGGGTATTAAACTGCAGTTCACCCCTTTTGCAATCCGGACATTTAAATTCAGGGAAAAGGGCTGATGGCTGCCAGACTGTCTGACGTTGCGAAGGCGCTCGATATAAACGCCTCTACGGTGTCACGGGCGCTTCGCGACGATCCGCGTGTAAACGAAAAGACGAGAGAGATCGTTAAACAGCAGGCAGAGGAGATGGGCTATCGTCCTAACCTCATCGCCCGCAGTCTGGCGGAAGGCAAAACCAGAACTGTGTGGATGATTGTGCCCAGCCTCTCCTCACCAATTGAAAGAGAGCCTGCTGAATTTGCAGCGTCAGCATTGTTTGATGCCGGATACGATATGCTCATAGCACAGCATAGAAACGACAGTACAGCCTACAAGAGGCTGCTTAACAGGTTGAATGAAGGTG
>JAEUSG010000282.1 GCA_016788315.1 Fibrobacterota bacterium
AGTTGCAATACCTTCTAGCTTAAAGAAAACATTGGTGCTGAGTTTATACAACATAACTGGTAAAAATATCTGTTCATGGAATATAAGTGGACCTGGTTATCATAATGTTATGTGGAAAGGTAAATCTGAAGGCGATAGCAATATTTCGACTGGTATGTATTTTGCGAGGTTGTACGGCGGATCGAAGATATTACAGACAAAAATAATTTTGGTCAAATAGATTTGGATATTGATTATGATAAAAGTTTTAACATTAATAATGTGCACCACTACAGTTTTTGCTTTGACTCCACAATGGATAATAAATGGACCAGATAATTATTGTTGGTTTGGCAAATCGCTTGCAGCAGCAGGAGATTTAAATGATGATGGCTTTCTTGATATTTTATGCGGAATCTCAGCAGTAACATATACCGTTCCATATGAAGGTGCAGCTGTTGCATTCTTTGGAAGCGACACTGGGCCTTCAAAAAACTTTTCCTGGTTTGTTCGTTCTGGGCAATCTTCAATTAACCTTGGCAATGGCATCGGAGCAAGTGACGTTAATGGGGATGGTCATCCAGACGTGCTAGTTGGAGCACCTGGGTTTAATGGCACAGGCGAAGGGAATGCTTATCTTTTTTCGGGTAGTTCAATTGGCCTTCCAACACCATTTTCTTCATATTCTTGGTCATCTGGTAGTCAAGGAAAATGGACCGGTTTTTCTGTTGGAAACGCAGGCGATGTCAATCGTGATGGCTTCGGTGATATGTTTATAGCTGTAGATAACCCTCGTGAGATTGATGTTTATTATGGCAGTTTAAGTGGACTGCCTTCTATACCAAACAAACGACTACCTGCGTTTACAGATGTAGATCACGTAAATGGTCCGAGTGCTGTTGCTGTTGATTTCAACACTGATGGGTATACTGATCTGTTGGTGACCAATGTCTATAGAGATGTAGAGATATTTTATGGTGGTCCTTCAGGTATATCAAACACCCCAGGATGGAAAACAAGTAATTCACCGATTAATTCCTTCGGTAGCAGTATTGCATCGCTAGGTGACATTAATGGCGATGGTCAAAATGATATCATGGTAGGCGACTATCAAAAAGCTTGGATATATTTTGGAGGCACCTCACCAGATACAATCGTAGACCAAATCGTGACTGGATCCGGCGATTTTGGAACGAGTGTTGCGGGTATTGGTGACTTTAATGGGGACGGGATAAAAGATGCAGCTATTTCAAGTTTCAATGGTCAGGTTATTTACTTGTATTTAGGCGGACCTCATGGATTACGAAATACTCCAAGTGACTCTTATACTGTGGAAACTGGGGGATACGGTGCCATCCAAATGGCGGGAGTAGGTGATATTAACAAAGATGGGCGGGATGATTTCATTGCGAGTAATCCAACCAATGGTGGAGGGGGATATGCAAGGGGGCAGGTTTACTTTTTCCAGGGGATGGACAAAGATTCCCTCCCTGTTCGTCCCTATTTGCTTTATCCAGCTAATAATGGTGATTCTCTCTCCGGTTTCATATCGTTTGGCTGGAAAAAAGCGAAACATGCAGTTAATTACACTCTGGAAGTCTCCGAATATCGCACATTTACTCCTTCAAAAACATCTATTTCAGGTATTACTGACACAACTTATACTCTTGGTAGTTTATCAGCGAACAAAACCTATTATTGGCGTACCTGCGCGATAAAAAATACTGACACATCTGTCTGGAGTATTGTCGATACCTTCACAACTCGGTTTGCCCCTCCAGCTCAATCAAGTCCCAGCGATGGGGCACTCAATTCAGCTGTGTCACTTACCTTTAGTTGGGGGGCTGTCAGTGGCGCTACCCAGTATGGTCTACAGGTCTCCACAGATTCTACATTCGCATCAACCGTTTACAGTAAGTCCGACATAGCAACAACATCACAGCTAGTCAGTGGTCTTAGCAATAGCACGGTCTATTATTGGAGGGTAAACGCATCAAGTGGCACTGGAGGAGGTAAATGGTCTGCTTTCCGGAAATTTACCACTATTGTTGCTGCACCATCAGCACCAACAGTTACTACACCTACAAATAACAGTACCAATCAGGCATTAGATTTAACTCTAACATGGAGCTCTATCGGCAGTGCCTCTTCATACAGATATCAAGTGGCTACGGATTCTTTTTTTACAACTATTATTGACAGTCAAAGCGAACTATCCTTAAACACCGTGAGCATCACCGGATTGTTAAATGATCAGCAATATTACACAAGAGTCAATGCTTCTAATATTGGAGGCACGAGCTCTTGGTCGACAGTTTCGAAATTCAAAACTATTATTGCTAATCCTTCGACGCCCTCCCTTATTATCCCACTAGATTATGATACGTTGTTTCGTGATAATATTGCTCTGAAGTGGTATGTCGCAGAACCAAATGTCGAAAAATATGCCGTTGAAATTTCAGATAATGCTTCCATGTCACCTAAGGTGGTCGACACGTTAATTAGCGATACTGCGTTTTTTGCTGCTTCGCTTACTCATGGGAACAACTATTGGTGGCGAGCTAAAGCTTGGAATATAGCCGGGTATGGAAATTATAGCACAGTTCGATCATTTTATGTTAAGAATAGATCTCCGCTGATCGCTTCCATATCCGATGCAGATATATCTGAAGGTGATACCCTTAAAGAAACGGCTTCTGCGACAGACCCCGATGGTGATGGTATTACTTATACATGGTTTGTTAACGGTTCATCACATTCTACGGGTGCCAGTCTCATACTGCCAACCATTTATACCGACTCAGGAGTCAAGGCCATTATGTGCATTGTATCTGACGGTTCGCTTAATGATACTGCCTTTTTTACTCTGCATGTGACGAATGTAAATCGGGCGCCAATATTGAATAACATAAACGATTCTATCATTTTCGAAGGCGATACGCTTCGGAAGATTGTTGTAGGTAGTGATCCTGACGGTGACTCAGTTGTCTATTCGTGGTATGTGGATGGTTCATATGTTTCAACTGGTTACACGCTAACAATGCCGACAAGCTATAACGATTCTGGATCTGTCTCTGTATCGTGTATTTGTTCTGATGGCTCCTTAAAAGACACGGTTAGTTTCAGCATTAAAATCACCAATGTAAATCGTCCTCCTTTTCTTTCTTCTATCAACGATACATCTATGGTCGAAGGTGGGACGATAACATTTGTTGCTTCCGCTATAGACCCGGATGGTGATGCCGTGACTTATTCGTGGAACATGGCGAATCCATTTACGGCATCATATTCTGACAGTGGCAATAAGACTGTCGTTGCCATAGCATCTGATGGTTTATTGAAAGATACTGCTACATTTACAGTTCACATAAATAACGTCAACAGGCCACCTGTTGTTTCGTCGATTGCAAATAAAGCAGTGGGAGAGGGGGACACGCTTAATGTTACTGCAAGCGCAAACGACCCTGATGATGATAATCTGACCTATTCTTGGTTTGTTCAAGGTTCAGCATATTCTATTGGCCCAAACCTGCAAATGCCAACATCTTTCAGTGATTCTGGACAAAAGCAGATTATGGTAATTGTGTCGGATGGAAGTATAACTGATACCGCCATCTTTTTCGTTCTAATCAGTAATTCCAATCGTCCGCCAGTTTTTTCAGCTTTAAGAGATACGTTTGTTTATGAAGGTTCAAGCATAGGATTTAGATCCTCTGCCGTTGATCCCGATGATGATGTTTTAACTTATGCCTGGTACATTGACGGGATTGCCTATATTGCAGGCGACACGATTTCGATAGTATCAACCTATAGTGACTCCGGTGTCAGAACTCTTTCCTGCATTGCAACTGATGGTTCACTGCAAGATACTGTAACGTTCATGGTCACAATTAAAAACACAAACCGCCCACCTGTTCTTAACGCTATTCGTGATACTATTATGAATGAGGGCGAAACCATCACGATCCTTACTTCTGCTGTAGACCCTGATGGAGATGTTGTAACCTATTTCTGGAGCGTTTCAAATCCATATACAGCCTCCTATGCAGATAGTGGCAATAAGGTCGTTTCGTGTGTTGCTTCTGACGGTGATATGCAAGATACGGTTTTCTTCAATCTATACGTTCAAAATATGAATCGGGCACCTGTCGTAAATGGTATTGTCGATAAGAATGTCAATGAAGGAGATACTGTTAAAGTAACGGCTATTGCATCAGATCCTGACGGTGATATGTTGACATATTCTTGGTTGGTAAATGGTGTATTCTATGCATCTGGTGTCAATCTTGTTTTGCCGACATCATATGTTGACTCTGGAGTTAAAACTGTCATTGTTACCGCCACCGATGGGACACTATCTGGAATGACGATGTTTATGCTAAGGATAGGCAACAAGAATC
>JAEUSG010000293.1 GCA_016788315.1 Fibrobacterota bacterium
GTACCTGTAAGAGTACCTGTACGCGGCCCGTTCTTGTGGCCCATTCCATAATTTACAGTTGTCAAGGAGAGAGGCAATTCAAGATTAAGACCATAAAGAGAGGTGAATGCGTCCGCAACCTGATTTCTGTTTTCAAAAGAGAAGACAACTCTGACTATTTTGGAATTTGCATATGCGAAAATTCGACATGAGTAATCGAACAAAGCAGTTCCTGTTGCACTCTTAAGTTTCCCGTCAGCCTTAAGAATAATGACTGCAGGATTATTCTGTTCAACTACAATAGTTGATGTTGCCGCAGAATCGTTTACGCTATAATAACGGACACTACCCGATGACAACATGCTGAATCCCTTGCGGTGAGTCGCTATTACTCTGTTTGCATCTGTGAAATTCTTTGCACCTGACTCATCAATCCAGGCTTCATCAAAAAGATTGAACCCTTTTTTCTTAACTGTGAACCTTACCGGTCCTGTTGTTATCTGATACTTTGTACCAAGATCGACTAGAGCGAGATTAGATCCGCTGAATCTATGAGAAGCGGCATCGCGCCACAACGTAAACTGTTTTGAAGCATTGGCATCAATATCAGTCTGAAAGTTCATATGAACCCAACGGATTGACTGCTTGTCACGCCACCATTTTTGAGCAGGGGTAAAGTGGCAATTAACAACATTACCTGAAGCGTCTTTAAGCGCAAGCACTGCTGTGTCTGTGATTAGACTCTCCGGCAGAGTTACGCCCATAAGAATCGGCTCTGCTTTTCTTGCAAAGCCATCTCTTTCAGTCACTGTCAATGTTACGATCGGCTCTGCAGACAGCGAAATTGCTGTCAGTACAAGGACAGTAAACAATGCTTTTAGTTTCATCTGTTCCAACTCCTTCTTTAAGTGGTTATACGCTTAAAATAACCAAAAGGGAGTCATGCTTTGCAACTTGAATTTAAAAAAAGATTTAGATATCTTGATCAATACCTGTAAGAAAATGTCACAAGAGCGCTCTTTATAAGCCGGTTTTCGCCTGTACCATATGTTTTATATGTATAATCAGACACACTCATTTCTCCGGCAAGATCAATAGCAAATGCTCTATCAATCAACAAACCCGCACCCCCTGTAAAGACAAATGGATTGCTTTTCTCTTCCGTAATTCTAAAAGATGGCTGATAAC
>JAEUSG010000294.1 GCA_016788315.1 Fibrobacterota bacterium
CCGTTGATAAGTATCACATCGCCGGCAAGGAGACTTTCAGCAGAGAACAATGTTGCAGTATCAGCCCTTAGAATAAGAGAATACTGTGCCAGCTCTGCGGCTATTTTTCTTGAAAAGTAAAATCTGATAGTGTCAGCATTGCTTGAGTCCGTAAGAAGACTTTCAGCTGCAAATAAAATTCCGTTTCTCCGATATTCAGCCTTTAAGACATGGAATGTTGTATCCCTTAGAAAATAACCGCCGATGCCGACGCTTGCAGAATCATCTGCGCCTCTCGGGAAAAGCTGCATGTTTTGAGGTTTCGCATCGAGCACTATGGATGGAACGGCATAACAGAAAGAGCAGACGACATGTAAAATAATAACAGCCGCTGGTACAAATGCAAAGCGACTTAAATTATTGCTCATAAAACGGCGTTTTATAATTTATTTTAACCATTCTTTTTAAGGAACAAAATAAACACCTTTTCGGAGCAATAGACATGAAAAACAACTCACCTGGATACTCAATTAAAATAAGAGTCAAAATAGCCAACAGGCCCGGCATGCTTGCATCAATACTGAATGCTGTTGCTGAAGCGGGCGGCGACATGGACGAAATAACAAACGTCGGTGTAAAATCGGGTATGATTACCCGCGATCTCACAATTAATGGACGCGACTTTCAACATGAACTTGAAATACTGAGCAAGGTAAGAGCACTGAAAGATGTAACTATACTTTCTGCAAAAGATGTCATATTTGAAATGCATGAAGGCGGCAAAATGGAAGTACAGAGCCGCATACCGCTGAATGATCAGCGTGATCTGTCCCGCGCATATACACCCGGTGTTGCGCGTGCCTGTCTTGCAATAAATAAAAAGCCGGAGCTTGTACACGAACTCACAATAAAGAAGAACATGGTCGCAGTTGTTTCTGACGGTACCGCAGTACTTGGGCTTGGAGACATCGGCCCAGATGCTGGTCTTCCCGTTATGGAAGGCAAAGCAGTGCTGTTCAAAAAATTCGGCAATGTTGACGCGTTTCCAATCTGCCTGAACACAAAAGATCCCGAAGAGATCATAAAAACAGTCAAAAACATTGCCGTCTCATTTGGCGGCATTAATCTTGAGGATATTTCCGCTCCCCGCTGTTTTGAAATTGAAGAGCGCCTGATTAACGAGCTTGACATACCTGTCTTCCACGACGACCAGCATGGAACAGCTGTTGTTTCACTCGCCGCCCTTATAAATGCAACTAAACTGACCGGCAGAACAATGGAATCATTGAAGGTTGTTGTAAACGGTGCCGGTGCCGCAGGTGTTGCCTGTACAAAACTGATGATGGATGCAGGCGTGAAGAATGTCATTCTGTGCGACACTGCTGGAGCAATCTTCCGCGGCAGAACAAAGAATATGAACCCGTCAAAAGAGGCAATGGCTAAAGCTACAAACCCCAATAATGAGCAGGGAACACTGGGTGACGTAATCAAGAATGCGGACCTATTTGTTGGTGTATCCGGTCCACATTGCCTAAAGGCTTCAGAAGCAAGAACCATGGCTAAAAGTCCGCTTATCTTTGCAATGTCAAACCCTGTTCCTGAAATTCAGCCCGAAGAGATTAAGGACATCCCTGGTGTTGTTATTGCAACGGGACGTTCTGACTACCCGAATCAGATCAACAACGTGCTCTGTTTCCCAGGACTTTTCCGCGGTGCGCTCGATGCACATGCTCTTAAAATAAACACAGCTATGAAGCTTGCAGCTGCGCGGGCACTTGCAGCGCTGGTAAAACCTGAAGAACTTTGTGCAGAATACATCATCCCGAGCGCTTTCCATCCCGATGTTGCCGCAACTGTAGCAAAGGCTGTCGCAGAAGAGGCCGTTAAGAGCGGAGTAACAAGAAAACCGAACACATTCAATGCAGCAGCAGCCGAAACGCTATTTGTTTAACCGAACAACTTATTATTAGGAGAATATATGCAGAACGGAAAACTTGAGCTTGTAGAAAAGATACTTGAGAAATCAAGAAAACTGGCTCACACAATTGTACTTCCTGAAGGTGATGACATCCGCATGCTTCTTGCAGCAAGAAAAGCTACAGATGACATGCTTGCAAAGATAATCCTTATTGACCAGGACGGCAATACAGCATCACTTGCTAAACAAAACAACCTTTCTCTTGATGGAATAGAAATTATCCGTCCATCAGAATATAAAGACAAAGACAAACTGGCTTCTGTTCTTCTTGAAAGAAGAAAATCAAAAGGAATGACAGAAGAGGAGGCAAAAAAGCTTTCACAGAACCATCTCTACTTCGGCGACCTTCTTGTTCAAACAGGTGCTGCACACGGCTGTCTTGCAGGAGCTGTAAACTCAACCGGAGATGTTGTTAAAGCTGCACTTTACTGCATCGGAGCGAAAGAGGGAACTGTGTCCAGTTACTTCCTTATGCTGATTCCAAACTTCAGAAAAGGTGAAGAGTATTCTCCATTTGTTTTTTCAGATTGCGGCGTGGTTCCCTTTCCAACGGTAGAACAGCATGCGGCAATTGCTACAGCATCAGCTGACAGCTTTAGAAAAGTTGTCGGCGGAGAACCTAAAGTGGCATTCTTAAGCTTCTCCACAAAGGGAAGTGCAAAACATGAGAATATTGACAAGACACTAGCTGCAATGAAACTTGTTAAAGAGCGCTGCCCGGACCTTAAGGTTGACGGCGAATTCCAGCTTGATGCGGCAGTCATTCCTGAAATCGGTAAAAAGAAGGCACCTGGCTCTGACATGGCAGGCGAAGCAAATGTACTGATTTTCCCTGACCTTAATGCCGGTAATATCTGCTACAAAGCCACAGAAAGATTTGCAAAGGCAGTTGCACTTGGACCGATTCTGCAGGGACTTAACAAACCAGTAAACGATCTTTCAAGAGGCTGCTCGGCGGATGACATTTACAAGATGATTGCTATTACGTCAGTGAGCGCGTAAAAATTTATTGGGCAAAATGGGCAGTAATGGTATCGTGCAGTTTTGCTAAATTGATCGGTTTTGAAAAAGCCATTTCGACGGAAAGTCCTAACGACGTGTTGGGCTTTCCGTCTTCTTTTATAAGGCCGGAGGCGACAATAATAAGTTTATTCTGAGTGTAAATATTATCGCGAAGCTCATCGATCAGATTTTTGCCATCCATACCGGGAATCATAAGATCGACAATAATTACATCGGGCTTGAGAAATTTTACCATAGAAAGACCTTCAATACCATTTTCGGCCACAGCAGTCTTGAACCCCTTTTTTGACAAAAAAAGGCGCAGCATATCTGCGGCATCATGGTCATCTTCAATGATCAGTATTGTTTTCATCAGTTTACCCATGCATATATTAGCATTTGTCAGCCTCTTTTTCAAGCATTTTCTTCAAAAAAGGCCTGAATGAACCTTTTTTTATCGAAAATCTCAAGATCTTCGAGCTTTTCGCCGGTTCCGACGAATAAAACAGGAACATTCAGTAGTCTGCAGACCGAGAAGACAACGCCCCCTTTTGCCGTACCGTCTAGTTTTGTTATTATAACACCGTCTATTTTGGCAACCTCATTAAACTCTCTTGCCTGCACAAGTGCATTTTGACCACTTGTTCCATCAAGAACAAGAATGGTTTTAACAACAACCTTCTCATCTCTTTTCTGGAGAACACTCTTGATTTTTTTCAATTCCGCCATCAAATTCACTTTTGTGTGCAATCTCCCCGCGGTATCAACCAGAACCATATCCATATCTTTTGATTTAGCTGAGGCGTAAGCGTCGAAGGCAACTGCAGCAGAATCCGCCCCCTGTTTCTGAAGCACCATATCAATATTATTTCTATCGGCCCAGACCTGAAGCTGCTCAATTGCGGCAGCACGGAAAGTGTCACAAGCAGCAAAAATGACCTTCTTTCCTTCGTTCTTGAATTTTGCCCCAAGCTTTCCTATCGTCGTTGTTTTACCAGCCCCATTAACACCTATGACGAGCAGCACAACCGGCTTATTGTCTGACGAAAAGACCTTCTCAGGTTCTGATGCAGGAAGAAGGGATTCCATCTCCTCTTTAAGTGCGCTTACAATTCCATCTGTCTCTTTTAAACGCTGAGATTTCACCCGCTCTTTAATCCGATCCATCAGTTCAACCGTTAAATCAACCCCCATATCAGCAGAAAGACAGACAGCTTCTAATTCGTCAAGCGTTTCAGCCTTAATCGGTTTTCTGAATGTAACTATATCTTTCAGTTTAGAAAAGAATGACTGTCTGGTTTTTGTAAGTCCGCTCAAAAGACCCATATATTACTCCCCTTTAATTTCACCCGTAAGATTGCCGTTCACGCTTCCGGTTATTTTAACCTCAACCATTCCGCCTGCAGGCACAGTCCCTGCAATTTCAACCTGTGCAAAGTTAGCTGTATGTCCTCTGTTTCCGCTTTCGATAATACAATTTTGCACACTGCCTACCAAAGTTTTGAAAAAATTCCCTTTTTTCTCATCGAACAGCTTTCGCAATGTTCTCACCCTTTTAAGCGCAACACCCCGGTCTATCTGCCCTTTAAATTCGGCTGCAGGAGTGCCCATTCTTGGAGAAAATGGGAAAACATGGCCGTATACGAGCGGAGAATTTGCAATAAAGTCAACTGTATTGCTGAAACACTCTTCCGTTTCACCGGGAAAACCTGTAATGATGTCCGTTCCCAAACCGCAGAAAGGGTCAAGCTTTCTGACTCTTTTAAACAACTCCATTACGGTAGACGCACTGTATTTCCTGTTCATGGCCGTCAGTATTGAATCATCCCCGCTCTGCAATGGAATATGCAGGTAATTGCAGACCTTTCTGTTATTTACAACAAGAGAGAGGAGTTTTTCATCAATTTCCTGCGGTTCAATTGAACTTAAGCGAAGTCTGAATTTTCCGTCAATTTTGACGGCCATTTCAATAAGATCGGAAAGAACAATTTTATCATCCTGATATTTACCAACATGTATGCCGGTTAATACAATTTCGCAGAATCCGCCCTTAACGAGCAAATCCAATTGAGAAAGAACATCTTCTCTGCTGCGGCTGACCGGTTTACCCCTCAAACTTGGTATTATACAATAGGTGCAAAATGAGTCGCAGCCATCCTGTATCTTAAGATTTGCCCTTTTTCTGCCGTTAAACTCAACAATGCTGCCGAATTCATGATGCTCTTTACTTTCAGGTGTTCCTGTAATGTGTGCAGCAATCTGCTCCGCACTGTTAACTCCAAATACCGCTTCAACCCCTTCTATAGAGCTGAATGAGTCACGGTTCCCTTGCGGACCGCATCCACCGACAAGCACCCGTTTTGATGGATTATCTGTAATGAATTTTCTTATAGCCTGACCGCTTTTTGTATCCGCCCGCCCTGTAACAGAACAGGTCTGGACATAGATGACATCAGCCGAAGATGGCTCGCGCACAATCTCAATTCCCCGTTTTACGAGCAGCGCTTCTATAGCTGCTGTGTCATACTGATTAGTCCGGCAGCCGAGTGTGTGCGAAAAAAACTTCATATCTAAACTGGAAGTAGATCCACACGGCGAAGCGGAATGCAGACCTCAGTAATTTTCACTCTGATAGGATCGCCTATGCGGAAGCGTTTGCGGTTTTCTCTGCTGACCATGCTCACAGTATTAGGGTCGAACCAGAAATAGCCCTCTCCCAGCTTGGATACATGCACCATGCCGTCAACACCCATATCTTTAAGTTCAACAAATATACCGGCTTCAATGATGCCGGAAATGTTTCCTTCAAAGATCTCACCGACTTTACCCCGCATTGCAGTACATGCAGAAAGAGATATCGCATCACGTTCAGCCTTAGTGGAGCGCTCCTCATTCTCGCTTGACTGAGTAGCAAGACGTTCCATTTCATCTTTTGCAAAGAGCTTCGTACCCTTAGGTGCAAAGAGAAGCCGATGAACCAGAAGGTCCGGATATCGACGAATAGGTGAAGTAAAGTGGGTATAGGCATCAAAGGCCAAACCGAAGTGGCCGTCATTATTTGAAGAATAGCGGGCACGTGTCATGCTGCGAAGCGTCATAGTCTGGATGCTCTTCTCGTAAGCTGTTCCCTTGACTGAATCCATAAAACTGCGCAGCGCTGCGAGTGTTCCGTCTACGGGTGGTTTAACTCCGAGAGATTTTGCGAAACGGCAGAGGTTGTCAAAACCCTCTCCCTCAGGAGGGGTATGAATTCTATAAATTGAAGGCATCTCTGTAGCTATAAGCCTTCTGGCAACCGCCTGATTTGCAAGGAGCATAAACTCCTCAATCATACCATTTGTGCGCCGCTTTTCGTAGGGCTTAACGCCAACAGGAAGCCCCTCTTTGTCAAACTGTATTTTTATTTCCGGAAGATCGAAATCAAGGGAACCGTTCTCAAAGCGGCGCTCTTTAATTTTAAGGGCAACGGCATCCATCTCCTTAAGCATCTTCGAAAGACCGGGAACATCCGATTCCTCTTTTCCATCGATCAGATTTTGTGCAACTGCATAAGTTAGTCTTTTTCTGCTCTTTATAAGGCAGCGGAAAACTTCATCAGAAACAACTTTTCCATCGGCGTCAATCTTCATGACACATGCTGCAGCGGGTCGCAGCTCATTTTCACGGAGAGAACAGAGATTTTCTGAAAGCAGGGGCGGAAGCATAGGGATTACACCCCAGGGAAGATAGGTGCTGCTGCCGCGACGCTGAGCCTCTTTGTCAAGTTGAGATCCTTTAGGAACATAGTAACTGACATCGGCAATATAAACACCAAGCTCCCAGTATTTACCCTTTTTTACCAGCGAAACAGCATCGTCGTAATCTTTTGCATCATCGGGATCTATTGTTACACACAGAACGTCTGTTGAATCTCGCCGCTCTCCATCAGCAACCGGTTCCGGAGGTAAAGAACCTCTCCATTTTCCTTTCGGATTATACTCCCCAGGGAGTTTGTGTTTTTCAGGCAGAATAAGTTTCTCAGCATAAAAGGCATCAACATCAGTTGATACTGAGACAACCTTAGCGTCATAAGCACCTTTTTTAAAGCGTTGCTCAATTACCTGAAACTCAACACGCTGACCGTTAACGGCGCCGTTATTGTTGCCTGTTCTGACAAAAATATCATGACCGCCTCCGCCGTCGGCATCTATCCAGCAGCCTTTACCTGTTCGGGAGCGGAAGACTCCTGTAAATGTCTCCTGCTTCGACATCTTTCGCTTATACTCATTTTTCATCTCATAAACCTTCTGTTAATTT
>JAEUSG010000317.1 GCA_016788315.1 Fibrobacterota bacterium
TAATTAAAGCCAATAAATCAAAACCATTCTTTATGTATATGAACCATTTTATGCCGCACACGCCGATAGGGGCATCCTTGTTGTTTGTAGGAACTTCTACGATTGGAATTTATGGCGATGCGGTTCATGAAGTTGATTGGAGCGTTGGGCAGATTATTAAAACTCTCAGGGAAGAGGGAATTGAAAACAATACTCTGATTATTTTTACTTCAGACAATGGACCTGCTGCATCGGGCAGCGGTTCTGCATATCCTTTACGCGGTGGTAAGTTTGATGCGTTGGAAGGCGGGCAGCGTGTACCATGTGTAATGCAGTGGCCGGCAAAAATACCAGCAGGAACAGTTTGCAGACAAATTGCATCAGCAATTGACTTCCTACCAACAATTGCAGCATTTACAGGCGCAACGCTGCCAAACGATCGTGTAATTGATGGAAAGAATATGTATTCGTTAATGACAGGTGTTCCTGGAGCAATATCATCTTACGACACTTGCGGATTCTTTTATAACGACTCCAACTTCAGGCCTATTAGACGTGGTAAATGGAAATATTCTCTTGTTTGGGCTGATAAGCGCCTTTATGACTTGACCGATACAAATCCGGAAGTTATCAACAGAAGCAAAACCTATCCTGCACTTTGTGCTGAACTTGATTCAATGTCGAAAGCACATTGGAAAGACATGTTGGAGACAAACTATCGTCCCTTAGGAAATACAGACAGTATGAAAGTTTCATCTGAACGGTCAATAACAGGTAACTATACCAGACAAAACAGAGTTACTGATTCTTATTATTACACAGTACACGGTAGAAGGATTCCGGTTGCACAAATTAATTCGGCGCCGAACGGGATTTACATGATTAGAACAGCAAATGGAGTAAAACGTAAAATTATACTTCGGTAAGGAGTCTGAAAATGAAAAATTTTGTATTGATTTGCTATGGGTTGCTTCTGATATCAATATCTGTTTTCCCCGCAGATTTTGTTGGAAAGCCTGCCTTTGAGAAAAATGGATCGGTATGGAATATTTCATTTACTCTGGATGCTGCGACAGATGTCACAGTTGATGTTCTTGCAAATAATGGAGCGGTTATTCGTCGTATCGGATCCGGTTTGCTTGGAGCGAATGCACCAGAGCCTTTCACGAAAAATTCGTTATCACAAACTATCAGTTGGGACGGTTTGGATGATAATGGAAGTCCTGTTGCGGTAGGCGTCTCTCCAGTTTTACGGGTTAGGTTAGGTCTGCATACAGTATTTGACAAATTCGTAGGTAAGCAGTCAATTCCAGCTTTTCAGAATTACAGTATGGCCGGTATGGCAGTAGGACCAGACCGTAATCTATATGTTGTTGCTTCTATTTCAAAGCGTCCCTCAGCACATCTGGCTGTATATTCACCTGCAGGAACCTACGTTAAAACTCTTATTCCATTTCCGGCAGATTATGATCCGACAGGCATTGATGACTTTAAGATAATTTCCAGAGAGAATGGTAACATTAATCCTATGCTTCACCACCGTTTAACCCATTCTCAGGCTCCCGGCTTTGTAGCAATGGATTATATGACAATGGATGTAACCTCAACTGGTAAAATGGTTATGGTAAGCGGCAGTTCATATAAAGAGTATGAAAAGGTATGCAATATTGTAATGGTTAATTGCGATGGAACAATTCCTCGTAAAAGCATCTGCGGGCCATCAACAGGTTTAAAGGGATATCTCCATCTTGCTTTTCAGCCTTCCGGCGACTCCTTTTATATTTCAGGCGCTGACAAGGCTGTTTATAAAATGAGCAGCAGTTTAACAAGCGGCCGAACCCTTTTTGCAGGCAGCCCCACAGACTCTGGTGTTGATAACAGCCATTTTAATGATCCTCGAGGCATAGCAAGTGATAAAAATGGCAATGTCTATATCTGTGATTTTAGAAACAAACGGATACAGGTTTACAAACAGGATGGCTCGTTTTTGACAACAATTTCCCTGGAGGAACATCCACTTGTTATAAAAGTGCATCCCGTTAGTGGTCAGATATTTACCGTGACATGGTCTCCTACTGCATATACGTTCACGCTTAATAAAATAGCAGATTTGACTGGAACTATAGTGGCACGTCATAATTTTGGGACCTGGGCAGGCAGCAATAGCGCTAATCTCTATGCCGATCGCGGAGTCTCTATTGCACTTGACCATTATGGAGACAGCTCAGTTGTTTACATAGGGTCAATGTTGGAGTATGCTCCTTTTAGAATTTATAGAATGGCTATCCTCGACACTGTTTTTAAGGCAAATCAGTTTAAGGATATGCCAATGGGTAAAGTTTTCGGTCAGCTTGCTATACATACTTCAGACCCGGCTACCGATCAAATATATGTTGCTGAAAAATTTGTTTCAGCAAATGTAAAGTCGCTGGTTTATGATGGAAATAGTAATACCTTTTCCAGTTTCTGGCCCACTTTTTACGACCACAAAATCCATAAGGGTAGGGATGGCTATTTTTACAGGCCTGATTTTGCCAATATGAAAATTACGAGAAGGACGGCAACCGGGACAATCATTCCTTTCAGTGTAACAGGTGATTCCAGCGCTTTAGCAGATACTGGAGAGGTTTTCAGGTATGGGGAAAGAGACAACCTGTTTGTGACGAAATCTGGTGATATTTACAATCTGTATTATCATAAAGACAGGGCGGGTGATTCTGTAAAGATGGTAGTGCATGACAAAGATGGAACAGTTAAAAGACGTGATGTTCTCTATAATTTTAATGGCGCAAGAACGGTGTCGGTTGACACACGTGGCAATATATATGTCTGTGACAATCTCAAGCCCGTTAATAGTCCGCTGCCGTCATATGTGGAACAGCTTTCTTTCCTTGATGAAAACCCCATGCCGTTTACATTGGAAGGTTCTTTCAGAAAGATAATGATGGCTTCTTACGGCTCTGTTTTAAAGTTTGGTCCGGAAGGTGGTAGATGCCGTCCGCTTGCTGCGGCAGAACAGCCATTGGCAGGCGAAACTGAAATGGTTACCTTTTCATATTCAAATGGAACCGCGAGGTATGCCGTTTCCGGACTTCAGGGCTATTTTCGTGGTGTATCATTGCTGCCGCCTACAAAGAATTACCGCACTGGTATTTCGGTGTGCGATTGTTTTGGTGCAACATATGATATGGATCTTTACGACAGGCTTGCAGTTCCTGATGCCATTCAGCACAAAATCCATATTCTGGATGCCAACATGAATGTCATCCACTCTTTTGGCGGCTATGATAATTTTGACAATAAGGGCGGTACTCTAGCCGGGACACGACCCGCTATACCGCTTGAACTGCCTATGCAGGCTGCTATGACTGACAAGGCAATTTATGCAACAAGCTATGGCTCACGCACACACGCAGAATACACGCTGGCTGGAACCAGGATTATTCGTGCAGCACTTGTTTATGATAAGGAATATCTCTCCGGACCGGTTACTGTTTCTGAATATGCAAAGGGTGGTAATGAGTCTCGCATGCTGCTTTCCGGTGCACCAAATCCTTTTAATCCTACAACAAACATTTATGTGAATGTGTCATCGGCTGGATCTGTTGGACAGCTTTCACTCGCAATTTATGATACCAAAGGTCGTCTTGTAAAAAGATTGTTATCCAGACAGATAAATGAAAGCAATTTTAGAGAAAACATTGTATGGGATGGTTTGAATGAAAACGGTGCTTCAGCGGCGGCAGGTGCATATATTTGCAGGCTGAACGGTCTTGGCAGAAGCCAAATAACAAAGTTGGTGCTGGCCAGATAATAAATTGGAGAAACAGGTTTGGTAAAAAAATACTGCGCAATTACTCTTTTCTTAGCTTTTACTGTTTTGTTTAGTGATCCGGCAACACAGGCGGTAAACACGTGGGAGTTTCAATATCGCAGAGCAAATATTGACCATGTAACTCATGTTTACGAAAATGGTTTTGTCTGGGATTCGAAAAACGATGTTGGTCTGACTTTCGGGGGTCACCTTGGAACCTACTATGGACAACCTGAAGCGGAATTCATAAATGTAAAGAATACAAATATGAGTTATCTGTTTTCCTTTTCAAATAAAGAATTCAAAATGGCACAGCCTGCGCTCCGCCCGCCAAAGCGTTGCGGAGCTAAGACTATATACGACGATTCATGGAATCACTTTTTGGCAATAGGTGGAGGCGCTGAGCAGTTTGATTTCGCCTATTATGAACCATCTCCAACGTTATCTGTTCTTGTAAAGGAAGGTTCAAGGTCAACTCTTGTGCCAAGAACCCTTGCCCCGTGGGCCTTTAATGCTGAAACAGGGCAGTGGTATGCAATGAGACCCTTGCATCACTCCGCTCCGCCAGCCTATGCTCCGCATGGCGGATGGGGAAGCAATTACTGTTTCGCAACCGAATATGGTTTAGCGTTGCTTGCACCTACGAATGCCGGCAGAGTACACGCTTATAGCGCATATTCCAATCAGTGGACCCTTCTTCCTGCAAACAGTTCAAGTACAATAACTCCAGTTCAGGAAAATGACATTTGTGCAGCATATGATCTTAAGAATAGAAGAATGGTCTGGCTGAACGCAAATACGGCAAGTGATTCAAATCTAAAAACTTGGTCATATGATATTGGTACAAAGGAATGGGAGTTAACATCTACAGAAGTAAAGCCAACTAAGAGCAGTCCTGAATGGTTTTTTGGATATGGTTCTATTGCGTACGATAGAAAGAATGCAGCCATTGTTTATCTTCATTCCTCCGGCACTGAAACCTGGGTTTTGTACAGTGACAGCTCTTCGTGGGTCAAAAAGGGTAATGTAACATATCCTCCCTCATCCGGAAACATGGGCGAGGGGTTGACGTATGACGAAAACAGGAATGCGATATTGGCTTTTGTAAATAAAAACGATGAGGTATGGTCGTATAAAACAGGCAGTGGAATTGCAGGTCGTCCAAACCCGCCAATCTCCGTATCAGCTGTAACAACGGCAACTGGGATTGATATTTCGTGGCAGGCGCCAAAAAGTGGAACAACACCGATACGATATAGGATTTTCCGAGCAGCATGGGATGACAACAAAAGTAATGGAAGTGGAATTGTTCCTTACTCATATATTCTCATCGACTCGACATCAGGAACAACATTCATAGATAACGATGACACTCTGAAAACGGTAGAAACTTTTCATTCCTATTACATTGAAGCTGTATCACAAAGCGGTCAAGTTTCTGACCCCTCAACACCGGTATATACTAGATTGCGTGTACCGTTCGGTCTTACAGCTACAGCATTTGCGAGCAATCATGTTGTGCTTTCCTGGAAACCGAAGAAAGAGAGCGATCTCGCAGGTTACAATATTTACCGTTACCAGAAAGCATATCCTTATACCAGGCAGATGTTATCAAAAAGAATTAATACATCGCTTTTAGCTGAACCCTTCTTCGTGGATACAACAGTCCGTCTTTGCGGTTCGCAGACCTGTCCTGATTCCCTAGCTATGTATTGTGTAACAGCTGTTAACAAATTAGGAAAAGAGTCCGGGTTGTCCCCTTTCGCTACAACTGCTCCGGATTGGCCAACAAATATCTGGGCTGATACAGCAAGAAAGTTAATTCACTGGAGTCCGCCCCGTAATGGAAATATTCAGGAGTATAGGATTTATGAAGGTATACAGTATGCCCGCGAAACTGGAACACCAGATGTAAGTCTGTGTGCATCAACTGCTGATACATTCTGGAGTTATGCACACCATGTAAGTCCAAAGTGTTACAAGGTCAGAGCATTCAGTCGAATGGGGCAGCTGGGTCATTTCTCCGATGTCATGGCTATTCAGACAAAGGATTCCGTTGGTTTCGGAAATCATAAGCTTGATTTTCAGGCAGAACGGCCACCTTCAGATCAATTTTATGACGACGTTCCTAGAATTGCTGCTGAAAGAAATTCAGGTGTACTGAGACAGGAAGAGCTTTTTTGCGCAAGTCCAAACCCTTTTAATCCATTTGTAAAAATTATTTTCCAAACGCCACTCTCATTGAAAGAGCGGGCTTTTGTCAGTATATATGCAGCAAATGGGAGGATGATTGATAAAATTGCTTTGTCGGCAGTTGGGTCGCGACATATAGCAACCTGGGATGCATCAAAATACCCTTCAGGAATTTATGCCGCTTCGTTAAGTGCTGGTAATATCAGTAAAAGTATAAAACTTGTATTAACGAAATGATTTGATGTCCAGTTCAAACTTCTTAATATTGTCATAGCAGGCTTTTCTTGTTATGTGCAATGCTTTAGATAGATTTCTTATGTTGCCTTTATATTCATGAAGCATGCCTGTCAGTCTTTCTTTAGTCATATCTTTCAAGTGGTATGATTCTTTTGGCGATGTTTTCAACAGCACTTTTTCATTTTTTAACGGGTTAATATCGATATTGTCAGCGTCGATATGATTATCTTTACAAAAAATAATTGCTTTACGAAGTGTGTTTTCAAGTTCACGGATATTGCCTGGCCAGTTATGCTTTTTAAGTTTGCTAAGAGCACCGTCTGTAATTCCGCTTATGTCTCTCATTAGTTCACGATTGATTTTAGCAATAATACTGTTGGATAGAATAGAGATGTCGTCAATTCTAGCGCTAAGCGAAGGCAGCGTAAATGTGAATGAGTTAAGTCTGTAGTAAAGATCTTTTCTAAGTTTACCGCTTGCTACAAGCTGATCGAAATTTTCATTAGAAGCTGAAATGATCCAGACATCCACGCTTCTTTGTGCGGTTCCGCCAATTCTGGTAAATTTTCTATCCTGTAAAAACTGAAGAAGCTTTGCCTGTGTTGCTAAACTCATATTGTTTATTTCGTCAATAAATAGAGTGCCATTCTGTGCAAGCTCTATTCGTCCAGTTCTGTTGTGAATAGCTCCGGTAAAGGCGCCCTTCTCATGCCCGAAAAGCTCTGAATCAATTAGTGTAGATGGAAATGCAGAGCAGTCGATTTTAATAAATGGTTCATTCTTTCGTTCGCTGTTTCGATGAAGAAAATGAGCAAGCACTTCTTTGCCTGAACCGGTAGGCCCTTGAATTGATACGGATAAGGTATTGTTTGCTGATGCCGCAATTGTCTTTGCTTTTTCTTTTATATCAACAATCAAAGCAGTTTCACCGATAAAATCATAGTCGAGTTTTTGGACTTCTGAGATTGCATCTGCGAGATATTCTGTCTGTCTTTTCTCGTTCTCATATTTTTTTATGTAAAGCGCCTCGCTTTTCTTAAGTTGAGTCACATCGCTTAATGAATATGCTGAAATGTCTGGATATCGAAGAGAAAGTTGGGAATTAAATATCCTTGATATTTTAAAATAATGAACAGGATTTGTTTTCAGTGTCACTATGTCTTCAACAGTATCCTGTTTCTCCATCTTTGAAATCTCAAGAGATAATTCGCTGATTACAGCACTTTTCAAAGGACGCAGGCCAATATAAAAGTAAGTTTCACGGTAATTCTTTATCTCAATATCATAATAAGTCATGTAAACTGAATCATTCATTCTGAAAATGATTGTGCTGCCCGATTTTTCAATTTCAATGCTTTTGATTTCTGTAGAAGCCTCATATTGTGATTGTTTAAGAGAAAAGCCGTATTTTTTTAACTGAAAGATACTTTTTGCTGTGTGTTTACTTATTATGAAATGGGGATTGCTGCTTGTTGGGGGGCCATTTCCGAAAGAGAAAGTAAGACAACCTGATCCGATATCTGGACTTTTAATCGAGAGTTTAATGTCTGTATCATTCAGAGAAAATGGTTGATCGTAAATTAAGAAATGTTTACTTTCGTTCTTATTATTACTGATAGACCACGATTTTCTTCTCGAATGGTCTAGTTTTACTGTATGCCAAACTCTCTTCTCTGTGGCCGTTTTCTCTATGTTTCTACTTTGAATCTGTATAGGGGTTGGAGTCATAAGACTCTCTATGTTAATGCCGAGTAGAGAAGCAGGAAGATCTTTTCTTTTAGAAAATAGATTCAAAAAATTGTTGTTATAGCCTAAAACATGGTTTTGGCTGTTTATGTAAATTATTGTAGTATGAAAGTTGTCAATAAAGTTCGGAACCACTCTGTTGTCAAAAATGACACCAAGAAAATAATCGCGTTCAATTTCATGGAATGTTATTGTGAGAAGCGGAAGATCCGTATGAAAAAAAAGAGAGGAGTCATTGAAGGGCCCCTTTATTTTTAAGTCTGTTATTTTGTTGGCTGATGCCAGTTCTGATAAATCCTTCTTTCTGTCAGTTATTAGAAAATCGCTTATATTTAAAGAAGAACGAAGTTTTTCAATTACCAGGCCGTAGTAATACTCTTTCCGCCATAGTGCTGATTCGTCGAAGAAATGGAGAATCTTGCCATTTTTTTCACAAAGAATTAAGAGTGCAGTGAAGTTAGTCTTGGGCAGCGTTTCTATTTTTTTAATTAATTCAATTGGTGATGGTGCGGTAATTTCTTTCATTATAGACAAATATAGTCATGTATAGATTGTGTAGCGCAATAATAAAAAAATTACTCAATTCCAATCTTTATGCACACCTTTTGGGAGGGCGTCGTGAAGTGTGGTGCTGCTTATTTCCACTTTTCCATGTTTACTGGTAACAGCTTTAAACTCAATCAATCGATACTTCCCCTTTTTATAGTTGTCAGAATCGCCATCATCTTCGTAATAACGGAAGGTGTGTGATTCGTTTGGCAGACCTGGAAGGCAGCGCAGTTCTAATCGGCTGTTTGAGCTGCTTCCCATTCTTGGGGTGTATTCCTGCATCGGAACAGGAACACCTCCGCGTATAAACAATGGAAAACGGTCAAGAGGAACTCTTATCTTGACAACACTGTTGCCTGAATATTTTTTACCGGTGAAGAAATCATACCAGAGGCCGTGCGGAAGCCAGACCTCTTTTTCGGCCACATAATCTTCGCCCTCTCCGGGAGTGAAGATAGGGGCAGCCAGGATTGCATCACCGAATAAAAACTGATGGGGGAATTTGTAGGCTCGTTCATCAGAGGGATACTCAAGGTACATGGGCCGGCAGAGAGGTAGATCTTCAAAGTGACATTGTGCAACACTGGAATAAATGTAGGGCATCAGCTGTGAACGGAGACGGAAAATTTTGCGCATTGCCCCCGTAAATGGTTCACCCCATTTCCATGGTCTGCGATCAAGTGCAGGTGATCTGTCGGAATGGATTCGCATTGTTGCCGTTGTAAGACCGAATTGAACCCAGCGTGTATAAAGCTCAGGATTTCGTTCACCGTAAAAGCCACCGAGGTCGTGCGACCAGAAGAAACAGCCTATGTTTCCGGCAGTAGCATTAAAGTAAATCTCAAACTTCAGCATCTCCCATGTTGACTTGGCATCTCCGGAAAAGTGGATGGGGTATTTATGGTCGCCTGGTCCACCGAAACGGCTGAAAGAGACACCGCGGCGTCCATCGCGGGCTGTATGATTAAAGTAAAGATGGTTCAGCAGTGGAAGGTGTTTTAACCCCGGTTTGCCCTGGACTTCAGGAATAATCATATCCTGCTGCCAGTCAACCCACCAGAAATCAACTCCCATTTTTTCATGCGGTTTGTGACAGGCATCGAAGTAGCTTTTTATGAATTTCTTTGATCCGGCATTAAAATGGATGGCCCGTTTATCCGCAGGAACTTTGCCGAAGTATATTTTTGCGGCCTCGCTGTAGCACTCTTCATGGCTGCGTATTCCCCCATGCGGGTGTACGTTGAGGGTGACTGCAATCTTCTTTTTCTTTAGCACCTTGAGAAGTCTGCCCGGATTCGGAATCAGTTCTTTGTTCCAGGTCCAGCCTGTCCAGCCTAAGTTTTTTGCCCAGCCTGTCCCTTCCTTTGCATCCTGTGTATGCCAGCCCATATCCATCACTAATATGTCAAGAGGAAAACCGTTGTCTTCATATTCCTGCACAATTTCCAGAAATTCTTTTTCTGTATAGTCCCACCAGCGTGAGTACCATGAACCCAACAGGCTTTTTCGCGGAAGAGGTACCTTGCCGGTTACCTTGAAGTAAGAACGTAGCGCCTGTTTGTAGTCATCACCGTAGCAGAAAAGATAAACGTCACTGTTTTCAGGATGGAGGCGTGCTTCAGGATGGTTGTTGATAATTGTATAGGTTGAGGAGTCGTCAAAAAAAGACCAACCCTCTCTGGAAAGAATTCCCGGAGGAAGGGGAACCTCTCCAGTGAGGGCGTCCAGAGTCTGCAATGTTCCACCCAGATTACCGTTGTTGACATCGCCGTAATGCCACGTTGTTATGCTGCCCTTTTCAGATATGATTTCTGCTTTAAGGTTCTGGGCAGAAAAAGGTTTTTTATCGTTGCGGTAGTAGAGTTTAAGTCTGTCCGTTTCAATTATAGTCCATTCGCCCAGGCTCCCAAGCCGGTAACCACGGAAGTCGACCTTACGAACTGCGGCGAAAAGTGTAGGATTGTTTTCGAAGTGCTTATGCTCCGAATACTCCATACGAACTGCATTGCTGTCGTAAATAGTGAATCGTGCGTTGCCTACCTGAACCATCTTATGCTCCTTTTGATGATTACACTAATAATAGCAGATAAAACCTGAGAACTCTACCGTCATTCTGCTGAATTTGTTGTAGATTCTGCTGGAAAAGACTTTTAGCTTCTAAAGGTGTTTGGAGCTGTTCCGGTTATGCGTCTGAAAAGAGTGTTGAACTGGGAAAGGCTGTTGAAACCGCATTCCAAAGCAATAGAGGTGACTTTATTGTCTGAAGAGGTTAGCATTTCCATCGCGCGCATGATTCTTAGGCGGTTTCTGTAATCTATAGGGGAAAGATGCATTTCGTTTGTAAATACATGGGCGAAGTGCGAAGGGCTCATACCTGCCGCTTTTGCTATCTGACCTATTGTCAGCGATTCATTCCAGTGCTGATGAATAAAGTCAAGAGAGCGATCCAACGCTTCAATGTTGCGGGAGCCGTTTTCTGTGCTCATTGAGTCGGTGTGCGGACGGCAGTATTCTGCAATATGAAACAGGGCTTCCAGAATAAAGAGCCAAGATTTGGTGCGGGTGAGGGGATCGTCTGAAGAATATGCCTTGACAGCATTCGTGATCGCAGGAAACGCTTTGTTCGGAGCCTTTATTACAGGGGGGAAGTCCTTCGAAAGGAGAAGGAAGGGTTTGTAAAGGGTGAAATCACTTTTTGGAGGTGGCAGAAGCAGAATAGAGTCGAGTCTGATATGGATGTATGCGTTTTCGAAAGTTGTGCCGTTTTGCTCAACTCCGTGAGAGTGTGCCTTGGCTCCCGAAATGAAATAGACATCACCTTCATTCTGGCTGTAGTTCTTTCCGTTGAAATAAAACAGTCCCTCACCGGAAATGGTGGCTCCTATTTCGACACCGTGATGGATGTGTGAATATTCAATTTCTTTTCGCAGTGTGGCTGTTCCTGCGTAAAAGGGCTGTCTATCGGATGCTGCAAGGGTGCCCAGATTATGAGCTCTTATAGGCAGTTTAAAAGGAGGGGGAGAGTCAACCATTTTCTAAAAATAGTCAATTCTCCCACGAATCAGCAAAATCGTTCAGCTTTATTTTGTTAATAAAATTCTGGATGTAAGTTTTTTCCCACCCTGAACAAGTTTTATAAAATAGACACCTTCAGCGGCAGAATTGCCGGTCTCATTTTTCCCGTCCCAGGCAAGCTTCAAAGCGCCGTTTAGAGTGATTCCGGCAAAAAGGGTCTTAATCTTTACACCGGCTGCATTGTAAATGGCTGCTGTTGCATTTGTGTTTGCAAGACCATTAAATGAAATGATTGCAGTCTGTGTAAAGGGGTTGGGGGCTATTGTAGTAGTAATGGATGTTGAGAGTACAGCCTTCTTGTCGGCGCCAGTTGTAAAGCCAGGCATGTTGTCAGCGGCAAAGTTTTTCTTAATTCTTAAAAGTCTGCCGTTAACAAGGTCAGAAACATAGATATAGTCATCAGTCGCGGCAACACCTGTCGGGAAGGCCATTGGAAATGATGCGCCGTTCTCGTCCCAGTTTCCATAATTTCCGAATTTGACAATTTCGTTGCCGTTGTTGTCGGCAATTCTTACTTCCTGTGTCACTGCGCTCGGTACGCAGAGACGGTCGTAGGAGTCAATGTCGAAGGTCGGCAGTCTGCACCAGCAGTTTGCGCTGTAGGCTCCAAGAGGAATTGGATAAAGTTTATCGTGACCTGTTATTCCTGTCACGTTTC
>JAEUSG010000323.1 GCA_016788315.1 Fibrobacterota bacterium
TTTATCAAGAAGCTGTATTGTGAGTGTATCCGAAGGATCACTTATGATTCCCTTGCGTGAAGCGGCATATGCTCTGAAAAAGAAGCGGCTGAGAGTTTGATTGCCTGATAATTGATCAATAATTGGAGACGCATATTTTCCAAAGGTAGGGGGAATATCAAAAACCTCAAGAGAAAAAACTGTATCACTTTCTGCCGATTCAACCATAATTGAAGCTGGAAGGGTATCTGTATGGCTGAACTTTACAATGATAGCCGGAAGTGTGTCATTTTTTGTTCCCGGCATAAGCTCTATCAATTGGGGCGGCAGCGGTTTTTCACGAGCAGAGATATAACGCTCTGAATCGCAGCTTAACGAAACCAACGAAAGGAAAACTATTAGAACTGCTATAAATATATTCATAGGCTATCCAACCGCTTTATTCGAATCAATATACTCCTGAAGTATTATCGCCGCAGCCATTCTGTCAATTATACTCTTGTCTATCGGCTTTTTGCCCTTCTTTCTGCCGGAATTACGGATTAAAGCCTGCGCATCGCTGCTGCTGTAGCGCTCATCCTGCTTTACTATCCTTTTACCGGGACAGACTTTAGCAAGGTTTTCTATGAATGCATCAACTACCGTCGCCTTTTCTCCAACGGTTCCATCGGTACGCAAAGGATACCCTACTACAAGTGTATCTGCATCATATTCATCAGCATAATCTTTAATGGCGAGAAAGGGCTCGCTCTTCTTTGTGTCAATTGTATCAAGCGGAGTTGCGAGAATTCCGCTGGAATCACTTACGGCAAGACCTATTCTTCTCTCACCGAAGTCTATGCCAAGTAGAGCAGCCACACCTTTATTAAAGCCTTGGTCTTTCGGGACCTGCGTGTTCGAGCGCTTTTTTATGCCGGTTGTTCTGGTATGCCCGCAATCCGGTAATAAGTGCTACTATGAGTGCCATAATAATTGCCGGAAAGATAAAGGTCCGCAAAAGAGGTGATTTATCTGTCTCTTCGATAATTTCAACCTTGGGAGAAGCCATTCCAAGTTCAATCCAGCCCATCTCATTATTGGGTGGAACAAATACGCGTGCCCAGTACTGACCAACCTGCGCAACCGAAAAACGGTCACCTTTTTTGGCCTGAATAAGAATTTCAGACTCAGGACGGCGCTCCCTGTAAACCGGAATAAATGGAACAAGAACATGAGCGACAAGCTTTTCCTGAACAGCATTTTCCTGTCCGGCGGAAGAGGTGCCCTCCTGTGCAGAAGCTGCGATTGAAATTGTCAGCAGGAACATAAGTGATAACAGTACCGTTCGCATGGCAGGTTCCTTTATAAATTATAGTTATACAACAGGTTAAACCTGATCATCCATAACATATATATATATGATGCAATAGCGAAAGAGTTGGCGATTAAAAAACCGCGTGTTCAGGATATCCGGGACTTCAGACGGGTTATAATCCCCTTAAATTCAGAAATTCGGTCAATTTCGATGTTTATTCTGAGCGCATACAGACAATTCATTGTGCTTCCAATGCGGGCAATATCCTTTTCTGTCGTTAAAAGAGGGGCTCCATCCCCGTTTTTGATAAGCTGATCAATCTCACTTTTATCGAAGGGATAGTGGTCGGGATATGAAACAGAGCCTTTGATCTCTATTCCAAGCTCCTTTGCTGAATTTTCAAATTTCTCATGGCCGGCAATACCGGAAAAGAGATAAAAGTCCTTTCCTTTAATACTGGAATCAGGCAAAACTGCTCCATCCGGTGAGATAACAGCTACGACCTTACGTCTTGCCGTAAATATTTCTCCCGCAAAACCTTTTCTTTTAAGAGTCTTTCTAATGAAATCAACTCTCTCTTCGTTTATATCCCCTGTTATGATAACTACTTCTGCCCTTTTAAGTGACGAAAGCGGTTCCCGAAGGCGGCCTTTCGGCAAAAAGCCGTTTCCAAAAGGGTTTTCTGCATCGACAAGGAGAATGTTAAGATCCCTGTGCAGCTGTCTGTGCGAAAAACCGTCATCCATTACCATTACATGTTCGCCGAATTTACGAATCAGTAAATTAGCAGTTCTGTAGCGGTTGGAAGCAATCCCAAGCGGGCAGTCCAGCTTTTCAGAAATCAGCTTCGGCTCATCTCCTATCTCCTGCGCAGATAAGTCCTTTCCGCTCCTTACAGAAAAAGGACGCATAGATTTTCTGCCGTATCCGCGGCTGAGAACCGCAACCGGTACGCCGGCCTCTTTAAGAATCTGCCCTATTAAAATTACAACCGGTGTCTTTCCTGTTCCGCCTGCAGTGATATTGCCGACAGATATTACAGGCACTGAAAGCTTGTTTACTTTAAGGATATTAAAATCAAAGAGAAGTTTTCGGGCAGTGGTTGCAGCAGCAAAAACAAGAGAAGCTATAAAAAGGCCGCCTTTCATGATCATCTTTTCCGGCGTTTTTTATCAACACCGCCCTTTTTTGCCTTTACAAAAAGTTCGAGAGCTACAGGCCGTTCAAAATACTCCTTCAGCCTCTTTCTGGCATATAAACGAACCTTTTTTATAAACGAACCCTCGTGACCAATCAGCATCTTTCTGTGCCGTTCGTTGTCTGCTACAATCTCTGCTGAAATATTCAGCGATCCATCCTCAGCATCTTCCATTGTGTCAATTTTAACTATGGTTCTGTAAGGAATTTCATTATCGGAATTGATATAAATCTGTTCACGGATAAACTCAGCAGCGGCGAAATTATCATCAAGGTTGGTTAGTTCATCTTCGTCGTATAAAAACGGGTTTTCTGGTGCATATTGGCGGATCACTTCAAGCAGTTTGTCAACATTATCTCCGGTTTTTGCGCTTATTGGAACAAATTCTGCAACTTTAACCGCTTTTGAAATCTCTTCAACAATAGGAACTGCCTTCATATTGTTTGAAAGATCCATTTTGTTAAGCACTACAATTATCGGTTTCTCAAGTTTAGCTACATTTTTAAGTATGCCTCTGTCATTTTCACCGAAACCTTTTACTGTATCAATAATAAAGAGCAGAAAATCCATTTCATGCGCTGCATGTTCAGCCACACGGTTGATTCGGGCAGCCCTTTCACCGATAGGCTTGCCGATTCCCGGAGTATCATAAAAAAGAATCTGACAGTTTCCCTCTGTATTTATACCGAGAATACGCTCTTCTGTTGTTTGAGGCTTATCTGTTACAATTGAAATCTTTTTCCCGAGAATTTTGTTCAGCAGAGTCGATTTACCTGCATTCGGGCTGCCGATTATTGCAACCGCAGCCCCTTTTGTTTTTTCCGATTTATCCATTTTATCCAGTTGTTTAGTTAAATATTATATCTCTGTTTGCTGACCAATATACCAGATAAGTGTAAGTTGGAGCAATATTCAATAAAGAATGTCAGCGAACCCCCCTTGCCCCCCTTTTTTCAGAGCAAAAAAGGGGGGAAGTATATTAAGCAATATCGTACCGTACTGAAAGATGGTGCTTAATTAAGCCGAAGAGCCAGGCGTGCCCCTTAGAGTTAAAGTGTACTCCGTCCGGCGCCATAAATGATGGTTTCATTTTATACTTCAGTAAAGCATGAACATCAATAATATCAGCTTTATATTTAGCAGCAACCTTTTTTGCACAGTCCATATATTTGCAGCATGTTTCATAGCTGATTCCTGTTTTTACAGTATCAACGGCATAGGAGGTAAGAAAGAGAATCTTTTTTCCGGTAAGGGTTTTGAACATGGTTTCAAGATTCTTTTTATACTGTGCCAAAGTTGATCGCATACCCGGTTTGGAATCATTTGCCCTCGGAAAGTCGTTACCGCCAAGCAATAAAATGACCAGTTCGGGCTCCCTCTCCTCAATTTCACCTTTAATACGGCGAACCATATCAACTGTTGTATCTCCGCCTATTCCAAGGTTGAAGACCCTTCTTTTATTCTTTTCATTACAGTACCACAACTGCAGCCGTGTCATAAAACCGCCATGTGAATAATCGCAGAATCCCTGTAATGTGCTTGCACCGAAACCGGCAATCACAGCCGGAGCTTTTGCTTTAATAATTTTTTTCATAATACTTTATATATGCATTTTTATAAATCTGATCAATAGAAATATTATGTTTTGAATATCTTACTAAACCGGAGATACATTTATGTCTATTGATCTTCTCAGATCCGCTATTGATAAAGCTGACTACATTCGTAATGCAAAAAAACATCCTGAAATAATAAAATCCACAGTTAAGGATTTGAAAAAAGCTCTTGACCATTCAATAGAGTGGGACCATCTTGTAAGGCCGGTCTCTTTAAAGATTGAAAATGCATCATACTATTACCTTATGACCGGTGATAAAAAGGCTCTTAATTGGGCATTGGACGGTGTTAAAGCAATAGAGGCCTGCAAGCGCTATACGCTGAACCATTCAACGTTTATCGGCATTACCGATATTGATTTACAAACTGCCGCTATAGTTAAAGCGCTGGCAATCATGAGATCTGCTTTCGGATCAATTCTTGACAAAGATATTCAAAAACGGATCTGCTATATTGCTGTCGAAAGATGTCTGAAGCCGGCCATAGAAGGGATGCGCGTCAAAAAATTCTGGTGGACAAAAGCAAAACATAACTGGCGCTCTGTAATGACCGGCAGCCTTGCCATGGGCGCAATGGCCTTTTCTGATGTTTTCACCGCCTGGGAGGAGGTTGTTCAGCACGGCATTGAAGGCATAACAACAGTCATGGATCAGGGAGACAGCGAGGGCGGCTGGAACGAAGGACCGGGCGGATATTGGGAATACGGCATAGTTCACTGCGTTGAACCGGCGTTTTTTCTGCGAGCATTCAGTAAAGGTAAAATCGATCTGTTCAAACACAGATTTCTAAAGAATACTGCAAATTTCAGGGTCCACATGACTATAAAGCCTGGCCGTGTCTGGAACTGGTCTGACGGACATAAAACAGTCGAAGCCTCCGTATGTGCGGCTATCCTGGCCCGTGTTGCTAAAAACGGCACATGGCAGCATCTTGTTAACAAAGAGGGACTCGACCGGATTAAAATGCTTTATTTTTATGACCCCTCTTTGCCTGCTGTAAAAAATATCAGCCTCCCTATTTCCAAACTATTCCCGGATCTTGGAGTTGCCGCACTGCGCACAGGATTTGCAGCTAATGATAACTTTGTCGGTGTTAAGGCCGGTTCAGTTGCTGATGATATAAACCACTGTCATCTGGATTTGGGCTCAATTGTAATCTTTTCAAACGGAGAAGAGCTTCTTTCCGAGAATATTTACTGGCCATACGCACAGGATCAGAAACCGGGAAGCAGAAAGGGCGGATATTTTGATTTTGCACCAGGCGGCCGTCGTTGGAATTATGACGTCAACGGCGGTTTGGGACACAATCTGCCAGTAATCGGCTCCAATTATCCAAGACGTGATAAAAATACAAAGGCGGAAATTAAGATTTGCAAATTCTCTCCGAAAAAAGATTTTATGATGATAGATATGACACAATGCTATAAACCTGAAGCATTGCGTGTACGGCGGTATGTTGCATATCTGCGCCCGGGCATTGTCATTCTTGTCGATGAACTGCTTACTCAAAATGATGTAAAACCACGCATTCTTTACCATTATGAAGAAGAGGCTGAACTCTACAATGATTCTTTTAAGATCAAAACCGGAAAAGCTGAATTGACAGGATACAGTCTGTGCCCATCAAACACTCACAATGTTATTCTTGCTCAGGAACTCAGAAAAACATCATATCATACAGAACATCAGCTGGAAGTAAGAGAAAATAAGTTTGTTTACATCGAACAACTTCACAGCAGCAAACGCAACATCTTTGTCTCTGCACTTGTTTTTGGAAAAAGCGGAATGAAAATGCCGCAAATCAAATTAAAAGGTGATCCTTTTGAAACGGATAAATTTTCTGTCAACAACATCTCTTTTGATTTAAAAAAAGGTGATATAAAATGATAGATTCATTTGTCACCATCGGAAGAGCGGCAGCTCCGGAAAGTGTTCCCTATCTGGCTCCCGAGGAACTTCTTTCAGACATGACCCGTTTAGGTATTACTGAGGCATACTGCTCAGATTATAAAGCCCTTGAATATTCTGCAGGCGAGGGAAACAGACTTCTCAGACAGAATTTAAAACCCTTCGGCCGCCTGCATCCCGTATATGTTGTTCTACCCGGAATCTCTGATTCATCTATTCCTGATAATGTAAAGATTGTCCGTGCAGAACCTCTTCGTCACGGCTACTCTATGGCCGAATGGTGTTCCGGTGATCTGTGGCACTTTCTTGAATCCCGCAGAATTCCTCTGCTTCTTGATGCAGGCGAACAGTGGGATGCATTGCATACAATGCTTACAGCACATCAAGAGCTTCCGGTAATACTCACCCGTGTCGGATACAGGTGCAGTAGAATGCTCTATCCACTTCTTAAAATCCACAAAAATCTTCACTTTGAAATATCTTCGTTTATTGTAAACGAAGGCGTTAAAGAGGTCTCTTCTCTATTCGGTGCGGAAAGAATGATCTTCGGAACCGATGCTCCCCGCACTGCTCCTGAATCTGCAGTCGGCACCCTTAAATATGCCGGACTCACAGATGAAGAGTATTCATTAATAGCTTTCAAAAACATCCAGCAGCTCACAGGAGGTGTCAAGTGAAACGGATAATTGATGTTCACGGCCACCTTGGTGAATATGCTCTCTTCCACAATCCGAAAAACAGTGCCGATGATCTTGTCCGCAGACTTGACTCTATGGGTATAGAACGGCTGATTCTGTCATCAAACCCCGCCTTTGCTTCAGACTATAAATTCGGCAATGATCTCACTGCAGATGCAGTAAAACGTCACACGGGACGTCTGTTCGGCTATGTAGTTGCCAATCCCAATTATTCTGACGAAACGGAAGAGGAATTCAACCGCTGTCTCACTTTGCCGGGCTTTGTCGGCGTAAAACTTCACCCTTCAACACACAACTATCCGCTCGATGGTGAAGGATACAGACCTGCTTTACAATTTGCAATTCGTCGTAATCTGCCAGTTCTGATCCACTTCTGGTTCACTGATTCCAGATGCGGGGAAGCAGCTGTGCGGAAAGTAATGAAGAACTTTCCAGCCTTGCGATTGATTCTGGCCCATTTCGGCGGACCCGATAACGCCTTCAAAGCTCTTCCTCAATTATATCGTGATTTCCCCACACTCAATTTCGATACCGCCTGCTCCAGATCCCCGAAAGGCATTATAGAATTCCTTGTAAAAGAGGGTCTTGAAAACGCACTCCTTTACGGAAGTGATATGCCCTTCTATGATCCGGGAAGCCAGCTTGGTAAGGTGGAATTCTCTTCAATTTCAGAAGAGGTAAGACTAAAAATATTGTCCGAGAATGCGGTCAAACTCTTTAATTGGTAGAATAAGGAGAAATAATGGCTATCATCAATCAATTAGCTCATGCATGTGTCGCTGCAGAATCTCTAAGCGAAGCGGAAAAGTTTTTTTCAGGTCTTCTTGGTATGCAGATACAATTCCGATTCATGAAAGGTGAAAAGGTTATCGGATATTATTTCAATGCAGGTAATGGAACCTACATAGAAGTATTTGAAGGTGCAAGTTTACCTAACGATAAACCGGTTCTTCGCCATCTATGCCTTGAAACCGACAGCATTGATGATATCATCAGCAAATTTAAAGCTGGTGGCACATACATCGGCGAAAAGAAAAAAGGGGCAGATCAAAGTTATCAGGTTTGGACAAAGGGACCTAATGGTTTGGATATTGAATTTCACCAGTACACACCTGAAAGCTGTCAGAAAACAAGAAAAGACTGTTTTGTAAACTGGTAGAATCGGTTTTCATT
>JAEUSG010000329.1 GCA_016788315.1 Fibrobacterota bacterium
TAACAATTCCTGCCATGCGATCACATTCATCGATTATTGTAGTCATTCTCTCTTGAAGTTCAGGATCGTTGACAGCTTTGATTGAGCGGATAAATTCTGCATTTCCCGAAACGATCATCAGAGGATTATTTATTTCATGACTAACACCTGCGGCAAGTAATTCAATTGTCCGTAACTGTTCCGACCTTACCAAATCATTACGGTAATTTTTAAGTTTTACTGCCATATCATGAAATGATTCTATAAGTTCTTTTATTTCGGTATCGGCACGGGCAGTTGAAACATCCGCCTCAAAATCACCGGTGCCAACCTGAGCAACAAAGTATTTGAGACGCTGAAGCGGCACTGCAAATGAACGGACAAAAATTATCCCGACAACTATTGAGAAAGATAGAGCGAAAAGAGCAAGAAAAACAAGTTTCAAGCCCAAACCATCAAGTTCCTTGCTAGTCTTATCTGCATCAGAAATCAGCCGAGCATCAAAACTTATTAGCAGTTCTTCAAAATTAACCTTACTTTTCTCCAGATATAGGCGCAGTTTTTTCATTTCGCCAATCGTTACCGGCTTTTCTCGTCCTAGAATATGTCTGAAAAGTTCTGTAAACTGATTATGATTTTCTACAGCCTTTCGAAGTGAAAGACTTTCGTTATCCCTTAGCCAATAGGCATTTTCGTTGATTTTTTTTACTGTTTCGGCGAATTGAGCGGAAAGCTTTGCGAGTGCCTCGCCAGGAACTTTAGAATGGTCATCTTCTGCAAGGTATTGAATAAGTTCCGTTTCATACTCAAACCTTCCAGTAACATCTTTTATGAGCAAACCCATCTTTTGGATTCGAACTACATCATTAACTGCTTTAGATGCGTCACCTGCTCCGATAAAGGCGACGATAAAGCCAACCATACTTATCAGCAATACTCCCACAAGCGCAACAACAATTTTAGTTGTGAATGAGTGTCTCATTTAATCACCAAAAGTTAAAAATCATGTCCGGCAGAAAGATAAAATATGGGAGAGGCAGGATTGGATACTTTTTCATCCTTTGATAGTACCGGAAGTGAAACAGAAAGAGACAAAGGACCGACTCTTGGAATGGATGCAGAATATTCCAGAGATATACCGTTATATGCCTGATCAATGATGGCTTTTTTTAAATCTGTTACAGCAGAAACATCCTCAACTTTCCAGAATGAGCCAGTATTCATGGTAAATTTAACATATTGCATTTTACCAATTTTATACCGGAACCCCAGTCTTAATGCTAATAACACATCAGAAGTGAAAGCCTGCTCTTCGAAACCGCACAATGGTATCGAATTAAACAGAACAATAT
>JAEUSG010000333.1 GCA_016788315.1 Fibrobacterota bacterium
GACCCGGTACTGGGAATAAATGGAATGAGCGAGATGATTGGACTCTCGACTGTGCCGGCGGTTGCAATCGGAGCAGTTGATGAATCAAATCTGCGGGATGTTTTGAGGGGCGGGGCAAAGAATTTCGCTTCTGTCCGGCCTATAAACAAGACAGATAAGCCTGAAGCTGCTTTGAAGCGTCTTCTGGCGATTTGGAAAGACGAAACAGTTCTTTAAACTTTCCTTTCGGTGCCCATTCATAATCTTTTATTTTAGACTCCTTAATTTACGGGCGTAAAATTATCTTTTGCCGGAGGAATTTATGAACAAACCAGCACTTATCGTTATGGCAGCCGGAATGGGCTCCCGTTATGGCGGAATCAAACAGATCGATCCCATCGGGCCAAACGGTGAAATCATTATCGACTATTCCGTGTACGACGCGCTCCGAGCGGGTTTCGGGAGAGTTGTCTTTGTCATCCGAAAAGAGATTGAAGAGGCTTTCAGAGAGCGGGTTGGTTCAACAATCGAAAAACAGATTGATACCCATTACGTTTTTCAGGAATTGAATAAGCTGCCTACAGGCTTTTCCGTACCAGCAGGCAGAGAGAAACCCTGGGGTACAGGACACGCAATTCTTATGGCGAAAGAGAAAATAGATGGTCCCTTTGCAGTAGTAAACGCCGATGACTATTACGGCGTCAAGTCATTTAAAGGTATGGCTGATTATTTAATGAATGCCCAGGATAAAAATGGCAAATATGACTTCTCTCTAATGGGATTTGTTCTTAAAAACACCCTTTCTGAAAATGGCAGTGTCGCACGTGGCGTTTGCGAGCAGGATAAAAACGGTTATCTTGTGGACGTTAAAGAGCGTACAAAGATTCAGCCTTTTAAAGATGGTGTAAAATTCGAAGAGAACGGTGTATGGCATAATGTTTCAGAGGAAAGCTTAGTTTCAATGAATATGTGGGGCTTTACAAAGAGCCTGTTTTCAGAGCTGGAATCAGGCTTTCCTGAGTTTCTTAAAGCGAATATGACCAACCCGAAATCAGAGTTCTTTATCCCTGAAATTGTTGGAAATCTTGTTCGTAAAGGCAAAGCGACAGTTAAAGTTCTCAGTACTGATGATAAATGGTTCGGAGTTACATATAAAGAGGATAAACCGCTAGTTCAGGAAGCTGTCAGACAGCTTGTGGCAAAAAATGTTTATCCCGCTAAACTTTGGTCATAATTTTATAAGAAGCAGGAGATTTAACCATGAGTTCCAGTAAGTTTACAGCAGAGTATCTCAAGGAAATGGCAGAAAAATTTGTTATTGATGGAGATGTTATTTCCGTTGAACCATATGGCACTGGTCATATAAACGATACCTTCTGCGGTACTTTCAAGACCGCGAAAGGCAGCACGAGATACATTCATCAGAGAATTAACCACAACATTTTTAAAAATCCTGAAGGGTTGATGGACAATGTTGAAAGGGTTACTAAACATCTGCGGGGTAAAATCACTGCAAGGGGAGGAGATCCTTTGCGTGAAACACTTACAATTATAAACACCAAAGGTGGTGGAAATCTTCATAAAGGGACAGATGGAACATTTTGGAGAACATATGTATTTGTCGAAGGCGCAAAGACTTACGATAAAGTTGAAGACTTAAAAATGGTTTATGAAGCATCAAAGGCATTCGGTGATTTTCAGAAGGATTTGGCCGATATTCCGGGAGGCAGACTTGTCGAAACAATTCCCGATTTCCACCATACAAAGAAGCGCTTTGAAACATTTGAGCAAGTGTTGAAAGCTGATATAAAAGGGCGTGCAAAAGAGGTTCAGGCTGAAGTTGACTTTGTTCTAGCCCGCAAAAATGATGCTTCAAAAATAGTTGACGGGATGGCTTCGGGTGCGCTTCCAGAGAGAATAACACACAATGATACAAAGTTCAATAATGTAATGATTGATGATGTCACAAAAAAAGGTATTTGCGTTATTGATCTTGACACTGTGATGCCCGGTTCTCCTTTGTATGACTTCGGCGATTCTGTCCGTATTGGTACGTCAACAGCAGTAGAAGATGAACGCGATCTGTCAAAGGTCGGAATGGATATCGGAATGTTTGAGAGGTTGTCAGAAGGCTATCTTGCATCCGCCAAAGCCATGCTGACAGCGGAAGAGAAGGCGTTGCTTGCTTTTTCGGGCAAGCTTCTGACTTTTGAATGTGGTATGAGATTTCTGACTGATTATCTTAACGGCGACACCTATTTCAAAGTCCATCGCGATGGCCATAATCTGGACAGGTGCAGAACCCAGTTTAAGATGGTTTCTGACATGGAAAAGGTTATGAATAAGATGGACGCCATTGTCAGGAAATACTGCTAAATTTTTTTTCTTAATCGACAATTCTGTAGCTCTGGTAGGACAAAATTGCCCTGCCGGAGCTTTTTTCATAGTGGCAAGGTTACTTTAAGTTTGTTCTATCTACCATTAAAACATGAACTTGACTAATTCTCCTTGCACGGTATGGGCATTGCATGAGCTTACATTGAAATACACTAAGGAGGCTTCAGATGTCTACATCGAGCAAAGATCTTGAAGAGCTGATAATGATGAAAGAGATTACTGGCGTTTGCCCTCTCATTATTATGCTGAATCGTATGGAATACGATACTCGTCGATAAGATCTAACAATCTTGTGAAATTTCAGGCAGCTGTGATCGAGTGATCACGGCTGCCTTTTTCTTTTAGTTCATCGATTCCGTTGATTTGGCATGTTTTTCGCTTATCTAAACTTAACAGGATATTTAAAG
>JAEUSG010000370.1 GCA_016788315.1 Fibrobacterota bacterium
CGCTCATAGACGCGGGAGAGGTATCCAATGATATCTATAAATGCGGCAAGGGCCATAATTTCAAATCCGGAATTTTTACTCAGAAGCTCCGTTTCAAGCCGATCAATCATTTTTGAGACAGTGGCAAGTTCCGGAGGGGAAAGATGCAGTCTATTCTGAAAGTCGTGGTTACCTCGCAGTTTCGGTTCCAGAACAAAAAAAGCATTGTACCCGGCTAGTTTTCGCGCTGCATCCCACGGTAATGGCAACCGTTCTGGCACATACAAAATGTTGATAATGTTTAATTCAGGCTTTCCCAAGTATCCGTGTGTACCATTAACAACAAAACAATCACCACCGGAAATGGCGGTAGATTCTTTCTCATTGTAGTGAACGCCTGCTCCATCCAGAACGACGACCAGCTCAGTGAAATCGTGCGTATGCAGCCCCCGTTCGGTTTGATTAGGGGCTTTTACGACAAATAGGGGAAAGTCCTTATGGTAGTTGTCAAAAATGAGCTTTTGCAGCATACTTTTGAAGATAACTAATTGTGACGGGATTGTGCTTATTATTGGCGGAATCGTAGAGGTTAATTGAAAATCTCGAGTCTATATTATAATTGCATTAATGAATCCGTTTAGATGTCATAAGGAGGTTTTGTATGAAAATTTTGCTTGGTCTCTTGCTGGCCATGGTGGTGTCACTTTATCCAAAACCATTCATGGATATTATTAAAAACGACGGGTTGGTTGATACCGTTGATTTGAAAAACAGCATCAAATTTTCGTTCAACCCCACAGAGATGGTTTTTTCCGTACCAAACAAAACGGTTCTGTTAGATGACATTAATACCATTGTGTTTGATCTTAAGGGAATGAATGTGGCTTACCAATCAACAGTAACCAGTTTGTCAACACTTGAGAATGATAACTGGCGTAGGGAGTGTCTTGTAAATGGAACAAGAATATCAACTCCGGGCGATAACGGTTACACCAGCAACGACAGCACAGATTTCAATCATACTGAATGGATTGTCTTAGAACTCAGCGATATTTTTTTAGTCAATCGCATTGTTTTGTACGGGCGAAACGACGCCGGGAATGTTGGAGCAGGGTTTCCAAATAACTTTACGCTACAGCTTTCTATGGATAATCTCCATTGGAATACAGTAGCCGTAGAAACGGCGTACCCGAAACCAGACAGCTCAGGACAGTCTTTTAGGTTCCCTGAACAGGAAGCTAAATATGTCAGAATTTTCGCTTCAAACTTGCGAACTTCCAACGGTTTGTATCGTTTACAGTTTGCAGAAATTGAAGTATATGATACCATAGTTTCAAATACCGTTCAAACAGAACAGCCCGTTGCTTCGGCCTTGTCGATTGCCCCACAATCTTATGAATTGTCAAGCGCCTCTCCAAATCCATTTAACGGAACAACCTGTATTCAATTCGCTGTGCCCAAAGGTCAGAGTGGTAAAGCGAGTGAGGTGAATATTAGTCTTTACGATGCAAGAGGTCGACTGGTTAAAACCCTTGTAAACGGTGCGGTACCCGGAGGACACTATTCAGTAAACTTTAGCATGGTTAAATCGTCCCAGAGGCAGCTTGTCTCCAGTGTCTATTTCTGTCGAATGCAGGGAAAGAATTTCATGAAAACCATTAAGCTCCTTCTCATGCGATAGTCATGGCGGTTTGGCATATTAACTGTAATGAGGAAAAAATTATGAAAAATGCTCTAATAATCTTTCTTGTCGCCTTCACAGGCGCTGCTTTGGGTAAAAATCTTATTCTCTTTACTAAAGAGGGGCCTATCGCACGGAACCTTTCTACCGTCGACAGCATAAAAATAACCGGGCAGGATACTAACCGCGTCTTTTCTCTCTTTCCAGAAAAGGTCCCGCCTTCTCCCAAGCTTACATCCATTGATAGTGTTATTATAACGGATGTTGCCGTAAATAAGTTTTTACCTTTAGAACAAGGAGAGAGGGTTGGCAAGCCTG
>JAEUSG010000383.1 GCA_016788315.1 Fibrobacterota bacterium
CGGGCGGAAATGGTTTTGTGATTAAGAAGGGGGGGGAAACCTCAGAATCAATCTATATGGATAAAGGTAGCTTAAAAAGCAAAGTATTCAGCTTCATAAAAACGGGAAATAATTTTATTCTGATGAACGGCGAACAGAGAATCATTGGATTTCACGATCCTGCTATGCTCAGACGTACCACGGGAGACCTCACCATATATTTGCGCCCTGGTTCAAAGTGCCGTATTAAGGACATGAAACTTTCTGTTCATCACCGTGATGCCGCTGATCCTCCAATAAACCGTTTTGTCAGCTTTAGCAAATCGCCAAATAAGTTTTTTTTATTATCGCCAGTTCGTCGTTTCGAACTCGACGAAAAGAATGGTGTCTATGCAGCATATGAGCTTCTCGATCTGTCTGACATGAAACAAAAAATAGACCAAATCACTGAGGCAAATAAACGACTCCAGAGTTACTCCAATCGCTCACGTTTGATGGTTGGAGAAAGTAAAGTCCTCAGCACTGTATTAGAACGAGCTGAAAAGCTTGCTGCATCAAACGCAACCGTACTGATAGAAGGAGCAACAGGAACCGGCAAAGAATTGATGGCACAATATATTCACACCTCAAGTACAAGATCCGCAGACCCTTTTCTTAGGGTGGACTGTTCAACCATTCCATCTTCATTAATTGAAAGTTCACTTTTCGGACACGAAAAAGGAGCATTTACTGGTGCAACTACCAGGATAAGAGGTCTATTTGAACAGGCAGACGGAGGGACTCTATTTATTGATGAAGCTGGCAATCTGACGATGGATGTTCAAGCCAAACTTCTCCAGTTTCTAGAAAACAGGACCTTTTCTCCCCTTGGAGGAGTGAAATCACTGACCGTTGATGTACGTGTGATTGTAGCCTCCAATCTGTCGCTTGCCACATTAGTCAAGGCTGGAAGTTTTAGAGAGGATCTATTCCACCGCATCGCAGTATTTATTGTAACAATGCCTAACTTAAGGGATCGACTGGAAGACATTCCCTCTTTAGCCAACCATTTTCTTACTGAATTAAACAGGAAATACAAAAAAGGAATTCGTTACATATCTGCCGATGTTTACCGAAAACTAAATCAGCATAATTGGCCTGGAAACATAAGAGAACTAAAGAACGTACTTGAACGCGCCTATTTCTTCACTGAAGATGAGAAAATAAGTGAAATTGATATTGAAAACTATAATGTTACCAATAAAGAAAATAACAATCGAAAGAAGAGAACTAATCTTAGTTTCCTGAAAGAAAAACCTGAACTCCTGATTTCTACGGCTAACAAACACAATGGAAATTTAACTGCCACTGCTGCTGAACTTGGTATAGCACACAGAACTCTCTATGCATATATCAAGAAGAACAACATTAAGCCGGATATGCTGCGCCATCAATAGGGCGTAGAAGGTTTTTTACGAAACTCGGCAGGAGTTAACTTTTCAAAGCTCTTAAATATTTTGATAAAGTAACCAGCATCAGAAAATCCACAATCAAGTGCGATTTCGAATATGCTTTTGTTGGTAGTTAGCAGCAATTCCCTGGCTCTATTAATTCTGTATTCATTAATGATGTCAGGCAGCTTTTTATCACCCTCTAATGAGAGAAGCTGATAAAATTGGTGGCGCGTTATTTTCATCTCTTTTATAATCACGTCACGACTTAAGTCATCTCTGTGCAGGTTTTCTCGAAGATAATCCAAAAGCCTGTTATTTACCGCCGGTGCCGGACTACTTACAACAACTTTTTTCCTGGATTTCCATACCCAAACCAGCACAACAGCAAAAATGAAGATAACAGTAAAAATAACCAGCTTCTTTTTCGAGTATCGCGACTCTGTTGCCGTTTTGAATTCTACAGAACTTCTAAAAAGTCCGGAATACCTTTCATTTCTATTAAGTCTGTTACCAGGGGGTGATGTGACGCAATATGATTTTACATTCCACAATCCTGCAGGGCTCTTTTCTGGGATACGAAATCTGAATATAAACTGTGAAGAATTTGTATCAATACTTATCGCCCCTTTACGATTATCTATATATAACCCCGTTGAATCAGGCTTTATCATTTCGGAACGATATGAGCCTTCTACATTTTTTTCGTACGGGAAATAGCTGAAATAACCAGACTCATTCCTGATAAAAGAGAGATTAAATATGACATTGCAGCCAGCATAAAATCTTCCCAATTTATTTCCCTGATTACCATATGGATAATCTGGTCTAGAAAAAGAAATCAGGCAGTAACCGAAATTTTTCCAAGGTACTGCTGTTTTAAGTTTTACAACACCAGTATACCATTTACCGGATTCCAGAAATTCTACCTTTTTATGTAATGTATCTACAAAGTCAATTGAAACAACTTCGGTAGTTGGCATTCTCTTATGCGATATGGAAAATTTCCTAAAATCACTCCAGCTACTCCAAACACCATAATTGTTTTTGTACCTTGCTTTCCATAGATAATCTCCAGAATCAAACGGAAAGTAAACCATCAAAGAATCCAGATTAGCCGGAGAATCAACGATCTCTCTAAAAAACGATACGTCTCTGTTATTGTAGGGACAAATTGACCAATCTGTTGCAATAACATATTCCCCTGCATATGAACTTTTAACAGACTCACAACGTAAAGTTAATGATACCGTATCTGCTTTTTCTGATTTGCCTCTTGGAGTTGGCGGTACGGGAACAAACATATCCTTGGATGTTTTTATATCTGACAAAACAATAAACCTGCTAAAAATTGTATCTGACTCCAATACGTTTATAGGATCAACAAATTCCGGTTTTGCAAAAAGTCTTATGCTTAAACTGGAAAGCATTTGACCATTCACACGGGGAATCACTTTAAGAGAGTCTTCTCCAATTCTTCTAAACTCTGCCTCTAAAACGTATGTTGAATCTGTTTCAACTGTAGCTTCGCAATATTTCAATCCAGATGTGCCAACACCTGATGAGATTCCGAAAACAATACGCAAACTATTTCCAACCTTTTTTAAATTATTCGAAAATGAGAGTTCGTCAGACTTGAATGGGCCGGAAGGATTACTCATTCGGATATTTACAAGACCAACTCCGTTATCCAAATTTGATCTAGCTGTAAGCATCTCCGACACTTCAGTCTTTATCTTAATTGTACACCTATAATAGTGATGGCTAATAAACGGTTTAGATTCAGATCTAACGATTCCGAATATTATTAACAGGAAAAATGAACTCACAATTATTCTAAACATGGCATTAATATAGTGTCATTAGTTTCATATAACTATTTTACTTTAAACATTTAACGAAAACCACTAATGTGAACATAGCTGATATAACCGGGTTAAAAATAACATATGCTCAGTCCAGAGTAAATTTCAGAACTGGATTTCATTCCAACCTGGAGTCAACTCTTGGAACCGGCTCAACCCTAATGCTTATCACTGAGGGTTCGGCGATTTTTGACACAGGCAAATTTAAATTTACAGCCAATAAGGGTGATTGGGTCTTTTGGAACCCCGGTGAAATTTCGCAATATATGAATTTTCCCGGTAAAGGTTACTCATTCAAAATGATTCGATTTCTCGTTGTTTCATCGTTTGACAGTGATAGCTCAATGTCAGTAAACCTGAAGAACCATTTCAGACTTTCCAACAAAGCTGCGTCAACTGATATTATTGAGAAAATTGTTCAGCTCTTTCGTTCCAAAGGAAACCGAAAAGCAATAACCATGACTCGACTTGGTCTGGACTTACTGGAAATAATTGACAGAGACCAAATTGCAATTTCAGAAAACCATCCTTTGCCCACAGGAAACATTGATCCGCGAATAAGCAGCACATTGCTTTACATAAATAACAACTTTAAGAAACGGCTTCAGGTTGCCGATCTTGCACAAAGAGTTTCTATGCATCCTGTTCACTTTACCAGACTTTTCACTACTACAACAGGAATATCCCCCCATAACTATGTTCTGGAGAAAAAAATTGAAAAAGCCAAGGATTTCATCACATTCCTGGGCGACAACCCTGACTCTACAAGCCTTGAACTGGGATTTCACGATTATTCTCATTTTTACCGTACCTTCAAAAGGATAGTCGGTGTATCGCCATCTGAATATGTAAAAGATTTTAAAAACAGACATACAACCTAGATTTTGCACGAATCTACATGTGTTGAGCACTAAAATACATGCTTTCTCCTCTCTTTTTAGGTAGTATTGCTTTATACAGTTACTCAAAGGAGATAGCATGCTTAAATGGTTTATCACACTCATCCCTGTTTTAACTCTAACAGCATCGAGTTTCGCGGCGTTCTCTGTTCAACCTGCAATAAGTGAAACTTCTGACTCAACAATAATTACGTTTGCAGTACCTGAAGCTATTGATGTTGAGGTTGCAATTCTTGATGGAAATGACAAAATAGTACGCCATCTTGCCGCCGGAGTTCTTGGCGGTGAGTTTGCTCCTCCGGAACCGCTTAAGCCAGGTTTAACTCAAAGAGTTACATGGGACAGAAAAGATGATAACGGCTTTCCCGTTTTTGGCAACCCTAAAATCAGAGTTCGTGCCGGCGTTACCCCTGTCCTCAGCTATTCCTTCTCTGTTGCTACAGAAATGAAAGCTAATGGAAAATACATAGTAGAATTTCCTTCGGTCGTTGTAAAAAAACTTGATGGTACCGATAGTGTGGTTCCAACAAGACGTTATAACAGAATAATTGACACCGCACGCTATCTCAATCCTCAAACATCATACATCGAAATTGGTCATCCGCTCTTTCATTATTTCAGAAATCCCACTTATCCGATGTATGAGGATAGAAATAATTTTGATTTGGATGTTTCCGATGAAACTGATGAAATAATAGTGCATGGTTATAACCCCAACTCAGGTGGCGCTTTTGCAAATGCAATGTTTTTCCGTTACAACGGATCAACTGGTGCATATACAGGAAAAACCTCCTTCGTTGCCGCAAATTTCAGCCTTGGTTCCATTCTCGGAGGTCCCGGCTGGTCAGAACCCGTTTTCAGCTGGGATGGCAAATCAATCTACTACGCTGACAACACAAACAACGCAGGATACCGTGTAACATCAGCCGGTCAACCTTCGCCATGGCCTGGAACAACATCTAACGCAATTCGCTGGGATACTCTAATGTACGGAGGAGATCTACACAACCTAGGACACGCTTCTGGTCCAGATGGCAGCCATTACTTCCTGTGCTACAGGAAGACTATCAACACCTACTACTCTGCCTATTGTGTTGTAAAGGTAAAGGATGGAGTTGCCACAAAGATTATCGACTCTATTGAATGCGCTCCAAGCGGTGGCATTCAGATTGACGCAAAGGGCAACATTTATCTGGCCGCAGTTCTTAAGCCTAACGGCAAAACCGTTCCGGACTTTATTCCCATTGACTCTTTGGACGATGTCCAAATTCCACCTTACATCACAGCAGCTGACACTCCAACTGCAGCGAAAGGTAAACTTGCAAGAAATTTAACCATTAGAAAAATGGCTAAGGAACTTATTGGCTCAATTATCAAAATAAGTCCAAATGGCGGAATTCTCAAAAAGACAACAAACACTGCGGCTCCATATATAAGCAGCACAAATGCCGGACAGTTCTACATTCAGGGTTCAGGCGTTGAATGGCTTCATTACGGTGTCTCACACGTTGAGACACATAGCGGAATTGGCGCCTGCATCTGCAATCAGATACGCTTTGATGTTGACCGTTATGGACGTGTTTACTACCCAAATACTTTTCAGCATGAGTTCTGTGCAATTGACAACAATAAGAATTTCATATACAGAATAAAGAACCGCGATCTGCAGGGAATCAAACTATCAATGGCCCACCAGATACGACATACTGATAACGGTCTATATGTAACAGACATGTACCGCAATAGAGTCGTCGCATTTAAATGGGTAGCAGACGATGAAAAAGTTTTCTCACTTGCACTTAGTGCTGAAGAAAAACCGTCAATGCTTAAAACTGCAAAAATCAACCTGATGCCGAACCCAGCAAACCCTGTAACCAGAATTTCTCTGGATTACGGTATGGAAAAGATGAAAGGGTTCAGCTTTAAAGTTTATAATGCCGCAGGACGTGAAGTTGCAGATGTTACTGGAGAGATGATACGTAACAATGGCAATATTGTCTGGAACGCCTCAAAATTTGCAACAGGAATTTACACAATGAGAGCGTCCATACCTGGACATACTGTTATCAAAAGCCTTGTTCTGATGAAATAGGCCGGCCCTTCAGACCGGCCTAGTCGAAGGTCATTTATTATGCGATGACGCTCATACTTTACCGTACGAGCGTCATCTTTCGTTCTAATATCTTCCCTTGAGCAGTCAATCGCACAACATAAATTCCGCTGCCGACATTTCTGCCAGCGTTATCGCAGCCGTTCCAAATCACCTGATGAAATCCTGGTGGGAAATCACCAGAAGCTAAAGCTCTTACAATGCGACCAGCAGCATCATAAACTGCTATGCGTATTGAGGTACTCTTCTGAACGCTTGGGATATTAAACCCGATGGCAGTAATCGGATTGAATGGGTTTGGAATATTCTCAAATAACTTCAGTGTTTTATCCTCATTGATCTGCTTCTCAGCCGCTACAGTTTTCACTTTTATCACATTTGAGATACCGGAAACATTACCGATACTGTCATAAGAAACTAATGCAAAATAGAGATCTGTTGACTCCGGAAGAGCTGTTGCAGTAAATGTTTCAGGAGTTCCCGCTGCAGATGGTATAGGTTCTCCAACAATATTTTGTGCTGCCCAGAAAGATATCTCCTCTTTGTCCATGTAATTTTTAGCCTTTGCAATAAGCGCCGCTGCAGTCCTTGGAAGAGTATCCCGCAAATCAGGCCAGCCTATTGTATCGTTCCATCTGCGTACCATATCAACTATAGGAGCACGAGCCACCTTTACCTGATAAGAAGATGCGCGACCTGACACACTATCTCCACCTGGAGCTGTCCAGCTTAATCTTACAGCTGAACCCTGCACAGACACACCTGAAAGATTTGTTATTGTCGCAGGAGGTACATTATCAAGAGAATCATGCCTATAGATTGCTTCCCATAGATTTATTACCTTCATCTCTCTCTGATTTCCATTCGGATCGAAATTCAGAAAGCTCTTTTTCCCATCCATCATCAGCGGATACAAAGAACGCATTCCGCTTGCCATATAGCCAAAGATATAGCCGCCAAACCCCTCAGATGCGGAACTTGTGAATGTTGCTCCAGTATACCTTTTCCCCTTTGCCGGATAATCGCCCCAGCCGGAGTAGACAAATCCAGTATAGGCTTTTGTCGTGGCGTCAATACCAGCACGCCATTCAAGCCCTTTTGTCCCTAAAATTAGCCCGTCACGGATTTCTTCGTCTCCGGTCTGTTCCCAATAATGATACAGTTCCTGTAAGGCAATACCGATCTGGAAGTCTGACCCTGAATGATAGGTTGGTGATGAACCGGTACCTCCATTTGCCCGCCACATATTACCCGCTCCAGCTGTATCGAGATATGTGGCATCACCAGCGGCAGCAACATATCCAATTGGGTTCGCGCGTGTATAATTACGCATTGAATATGCTGCGATTTTCCCTGTGTAGAGGTAGCGATCGTCGCCGGTAATATCATATGCTGCCATTGCCACTAAACCCGGCCTGCATATATATCTCGGCCCATATGACATGACCATGAAACTATCCAAATTGACTTTACTGCCCTTATGTACACTATATGGCCAGCCGCTATATGGGCCATATGTTCTCCAGAATAGTTGACAGCGGGCGCGGATGCCTTCGCTCTCAATGGCATCTTTTGTAGCGTGATCACCTGTCAGCAGATAATATTCAAGGTTCTGTTTATTAGTCATGTGTCCTGCATCCGGAATATTACCTCTATTCCAGGTAAAACCGGTAAATGATTTTATTACAAGATTGTAATGGTCTTCCGGATTGTGTAGAGCACTGATTGTTGCAATGTTGTTTTCTCCGTCCGCCCAGGTGGCAAGATCCGTCCAGCGGGTGGCTCCGGTCTGAACTGATACAAGATCATTAAAATGGTGAACACGTGCCTCAGCGTATTCGAAATCTGAAGGATTTCCGGTTAACAGGTAGGCCCAGAAACAGCTGGTAAGATTCCAATGGTCTCCCGTTCCATTAAATTCACCAATCGCTGCAAATCCAACCCAATCAGATGTTGATGGTTTGTCAAGGCGCGTCCAGGCTGAGTTTGCCTTGCGAGGCCATCCAGCAGGAATTCCGAAACCGCGTTCCCATGCTCGTGTATCGCGGTACCATGCCTGAGGTGCCAGCATTCGTAGTGGTGCATCATTTTGTTTCCATAGTGTTGTTAGAGCACCGCTCTGATATGCGCCGGAAGTAAAGTTAAAACGGAAACGGTGATTTTTACGGCTGTTTGGATCAAGCCAGTAACGTGAGCCGGCTCCGGTATCCGGAAAAAGCTCGAACTGTATTTTGCTATCTGTAATAGAAATTGCTTTGGGTGTATTAGGAGCAAAATCACGCATTACAACCTGTAATCCCAGAGTTCCATCGGACAGAGATGCACCGCCGAGTGCAGCAGTACCGCCTGCGGCTCCCGTAACAGTATAAGCACCCTTCTTCTGAAGGAGACGAACCGGTGTTGATGAGGCGCTGCCGGATAGTTCAGCTGCGGCCAACAATCCATATGTTTTTGTTGAACCTAAATTGACATTAAGATTAAGTACAGCACTGCTGATCGGCCATACATATGAAGTCCATGGTGTGGAACCGAGCTCCGGCTTATTTCCCTCAATCAGTGTATTTGTGAGTCCTACCTGTATGTCAACATACGCTTTACCGGCATATGCAGTTATGAATACCTGCCAGCCGTACAACCCCTTAGCAACACCGCCGCTTGAAGCATAATGGCGGCCTTCAACGCGAATCACCGTCTTCATCGGGCCGGACTCTTCTATGACCACCCGTTCAGGAGCCTGTGCCGACATAGTATGTACTGTTCCAGTTGTGCATGCCCCTGCCTGCCAATCTCCGGCAGTAAGTGACAATCCGTTATTTGGAGTGGATGCTATTATCTTCTCACCATTCTCAAATTGTCCATTTGTGTTGGCATCCAGCCATGCTTCATCAATTATGTTGAAACGCGTCTTGGACAGTCTGAATTTAAGAGGACCTGTAACGACCGTAACAGAACCTGTGCTATCCATAACAGAAAGCTGTGTTGATGGCTGAGAAGCAGTGTTATCATCTTTGAGTGTGTATGAGGTCTTATTCTTTGCTGCTGCATCCGACTGAAAATCGCATAGAACCCATTTGACAGAGGGGTTATTATTAAGGCCGAGGTTTTTCTCTTTCCAGTATCTTGACAGAATTCTGAATTGTGCTGGAACTGTTTGCCCGTTTCCGTCTACAATCCGAAGTTTTGCGAGATCATAAACTGTTCCCTGGTGGAGTGGAACTCCTGCAGTTACCGGTTCTCCAACCCGCGCCACATCGGCCCAGTTTAATACTTCAACCGGCACCTGAACAGCACCGAACATCACAGAGACGGCCAAACATAAAGCCAGTGCAACCTTATTCATAAATTCCCCCCTTTAAGCTTGCATAGTTATTTAAGCGCTAAAATAATCAGATGCGAATATGATGTCCATTTATTTTTATTCAAAATGATCAATATTACAGGATATTTACTGAAAGAAAGTTAGCCTATCGGATCAATCAATCCCGCTTCGTCAAAACCCTTCTTTCTAAGGATACATGCAGGACACTTGCCACACGGGGGCCGTTTTCCATTATAGCATGTATGACTTAATGCGAGTGCCGGAAAGGCATTGAGCTTTTTTGCCAAAAGCACAGTCTTTTTCTTAGAAAGATTTATCAAAGGGGTATGAATTTTAAACTTATAATCCATACCCAAAGAGAGAGAGGTCTCGAGAGCTTTTATAGTACCTTTACGGCAATCAGGATAACCGGAATAATCAGCTTCAGACACACCGGTAACAAGGTCGTGGATGCCTACTGTATAAGCATGTGCAGCTGCAAATGTGAGAAAAATCAAATTTCTGCCCGGAACAAAGGTATTCGGAAGACCTGTCTTTTTTGCGTTCCCCGTCTTAACCTTTTCGCTGCCGGTAAGAGCATTCCCTCCCAAAGCTGAGAAGGTTGATATTGGAAGGATATCCAATTTTACTCCCGCCATTTTAGCAATCTTTTTTGCACTGACAAGTTCAATTTTATGTCTCTGGCCGTAATCAAATGCAACCGCAGAGACAGAAGCCGATCCAAACTTATCAATTGCCCAGTATAAACAGGTAGTGGAATCCTGACCGCCGGAAAAGAGGACAAGAGCCTTATTCTTCATTTATACACCTCTGTCAACTTTAGGCCAGAGTATTTTATGAAGCTGAAGATTAAGCCTTGCCGGAAGAGAATCGGACGCAAGCCAGCCGGCAACCTTCGCTGCAAAGCGCCTATCCCCTGCCGGAGAAACTGCAATTCTCACTTTGGACGCAAGTTTGAATCTTTCAATTACAAGTTTTGTCCAGATGTAATCGGCCTCATCGGTAACTACAAACTTGACTTCATCACGGAAAGTAAGTGATTTCAAAATTGAGTAATTATTCTTACCGCTCATACCGCTGCCCGGAGTCTTAATATCAACAATACGTACAACAGCTGCTGGAACTCCTTTTAATGGTAGACTGCCGTTAGTTTCAAGGAGTACGGTAAATCCATCCTTGACAAGTTTATTCATCAGAGAGATGCTGTTTTTATGCATAAGAGGCTCGCCGCCTGTTATTTCAACAAGTGAGCAGCCTAAACCACGAACAGTAGCTACAATATTATCAACGGATATGTTTTTGCCGCACTTCCAGGCCCATTTAGTATCGCAATAGGAGCAGCGAAGATTACAACCAGATAAGCGAACAAAGGTGCACGGTAGACCGGCAAATAGTGATTCACCCTGAATTGATTTGAAGATTTCGGCTACTTTTAAGAGCTTCATCAGCCTTCAACCGCGGCAGCAGTATCGTTTCGTCTCTTTCTCTTAAGCTGCAGCCTTTTATCCGGTTCCTGTTCCCGCCATGTTAGGTAGCAGTCACGACAGAGTAGACGGTTATTGCCCTGAAGGAACCTGAAGATTTTTTTCAGGCCTTTATCCATAATACGCACTTTATTACTGCTGCATGATGGGCATTTCATTTTATTGATGGTAAGATAACTATTCTCTTTTTTGATTTGCATCCAAAAAATTCGTTTATATTATATGAAAATAATGAAAATACTTCTATTGCTTTCTGGTCTTGCTCTGCTCTACACTTACTCAGGCTATCCTGTTCTAATGTCTATATATGGATACCTGTTCAAGCGTAAGAGAAAAACAGATGACGCCTACCTGCCAACAGTTACCCTCATAATACCTGCGCATAATGAAGAGGACTGCATTGAGAAGAAGATTCGAAACGCACTTGAACTGGACT
>JAEUSG010000413.1 GCA_016788315.1 Fibrobacterota bacterium
GGTATCGGCGGTGAATAATGGTGATGGCACCTGGTCTCTTGCTGATGATGTTCTTGCATCAGTAGGCGAGGGTGTATACAATGTTGTTGCAAGTGCATCATATGCAGGAAATATTGGATATGATACAACAACAAACGAACTGACGGTAGATCTCACCTTGCCTGTTGTAACAATCGTCGAGCCAGCAGTATCTCCTCGTTGGATGAATGGTACAGTAAGGACTATCACTTGGACAGCAACGGACGCAAATGCTGCCAATATGCCAGTTAATATTTCTTACAAAGTTGGCGCATCAGGCAGCTGGAACACTATCCTTGATACAGTTGCACAGTCCGGTTCTGCTAACTGGGCTACACCTACCGTTTCGGACAGTAATGTTACGTTGAGAATAACACTCGCTGATAGTGCGGGAAATACAGGAAGTGCTGAAAGAAATGTATTTGTAGTCAATAAGCCAGGCACTCCATTGTCTCTGACATTAACTCCACGCAAGAGAAGCGTACAGCTTGGAACTGTTATTTCCTTCACAGTAGCCGGGGTTGATGTTGATAATAATCCAATCACAAATGATGTAGTGCAATGGGCTGTTATAGGCTGGATTGGAACTGTCGATACTGCAGGTGTTTTCAGATCATCCAGAACCGGCAACGGTTATGTTACGGCTTCTTACAATGGTGTAAGTACGATTAGTGATACAATAAATGTATTCTTCAGTAATGCTCTTCAGTCCGGATATAACAGGCTCAACGGATATCTTGGGCTTGATGTTCCTTTTGAGCCGATAGGTGCAAATATTGCCTTTGCTGAGAAACCATCAACTTCTGAATACGTTGCGTTGGAAGGTTTTAAACAGGTTTCTCCTGTAATAGATTTCAAGGGCTCTTCACCAATGACACATCCGCAGGATCTGAATGTTGTTGTAACTCTTGATAGCCTTCCATTTATGTCTCAAAGTGTTGATACTTCGAAAATCAGGCTGTTCGTATTTAACAGCACAACCGGTCGTTGGGATGTGGCTGCGAATTCCAAGCCAGGAAGCAGCAGAGTAATCAGAGTTGCTACAAAAACACTCTTTACCTTTGTGGTTGGCGTGGATACGCTGCCTCCAGTTATATCGAACATTTCTGATACAATTGAAGAATATAAGACAGGAGATCTGTTTACAATTGCAGGTAGAATCAGAGATAACGTTTCTAAGCCAGGCGCGGTAATTTTCTTTAGAAGCGGTGGGGCGTCTGTCTTTGATTCAATACCGATAACTGATTCTGTGTTTGATGCTAAAGTATTTATACGGGATAACGGATTTGAGTATTTCATTAGGGGCGATGATCAGACCAATATAAGTATTACGCAGCGAGTCAATGTGGCAGTTAATATAACAGCGCAAACCTCACCAACAGCTGTGCCGGCTAACGAATGGCGACTTGTATCCGTTCCTATGGCTCTTAAGAAAGATGGA
>JAEUSG010000129.1 GCA_016788315.1 Fibrobacterota bacterium
AATGTTTTCATTATACTCCTTCTGTGCATCCTTGATAGAAAGGCGTGAGTAAACTTCTAGGGATTGTCGACTGTCATGCCCCGAATAAGGTTGGATCAAAGCATCGTCTATACCCTGCTTTTTGAGCCAAGCGAGCAAAAAGTGCCTTAGCTTATGAGGAGATACGGAACTTTCTATGCCAGCTGCTTCTGTATATCGTGTTAGAATTTTCCGAATTCCGCGATCAGAGTAAGCTTTCTTCCATGAAGACTCAAAAAGGTAAACGAATTTTTTTTCTTGGATTTGTGTTATATACATTGATAAAATTTCCCTGAAAGATGTGGGAAATGGTACAACACGATCTTTTCCACCCTTTCCGCGTGTTATTCGAATCTGACACTCATCAATATTAACATCACTGATTTTGACTCTGATTAACTCACTAACTCTAATACCGGTGTAAAGAAGGGTTTTTATCATCACCAAGTGTTGGATATTTTTTTCTTGCCACACGGCTTCATAATATTTCTTTATTTCTTCTTCCGTAGGGATAATGGGCAGCTTTTTTGGGGCCGTGGTTACGGACACATCAAGCTCTTTGCGTAAATGACGAAAGAGATCACGCAGATAGTTATAATCCGGACGTTGAGGCCTTAAATACTTTATAAGTTTCTTAGCCATTTTGCTAGGCGGCGTGCGCGATTCTTTGGTCATTGGCTACCTTAAATTTTTCTAATGAAATTCGTTGGTCGAGATCGATAAGAATTAATCCATAAGGATTAACATGGCCATAAAACAAAGGGGTAATGCCTCTCTTATCTTCTTTTGTTAGTTTATCCTCCCATTGAGGATGAGAAAGAACAGACTGCAGCATAAGGGTATTGATGTACACCAAACTATTTTGAAGAAGGTGGAGACAAAGCATTGTCAATTCCTGGTCTTCTCGTCGATTTGTAGATATTTCTCCAGCTTTTCCGTAAAGAATAAAGTCATTCACACTATTCGAAGACTCAATGACATTCAGCCCTTCGTGAATCTCGCGACGAAG